>DASVTZ010000234.1 GCA_036387335.1 Longimicrobium sp. | reverse complement strand
CGCTCGACAAGGCGGTGGACATCGGCGCCATCATCGACCCCGCGCAGCTCGAAAAGATTCGCGATCTCGTTGAACAGGGACGCTCCGAGGGCGCCACGCTCTGGCAGCCGTCCTGGAGCTGCCCGCAGGAGGGCTGCTTCTTCCCCCCGACGCTCCTCACCGACGTCGGCCCTGCATCCACCGTGGCGCAGGTGGAGATTTTCGGCCCCGTCGTCGTCCTGATGACCTTCCGCACCCCGGACGAGGCGGTGGCGCTGGCCAACAACACCCCGTACGGGCTGGCCGCCAGCGTGTGGACGGAGAACATCAACCTGGCGCTGGACATCGCCCCGCGCATCAAGGCGGGGACGGTGTGGGTGAACTCCACCAACCTCTTCGACGCCGCATCCGGCTTCGGCGGCTATCGCGAGAGCGGCTACGGCCGCGAGGGCGGACGCGAGGGCCTGTGGGAGTACGTGAAGTCGAAGTGGGAAAAGGATCAGGGGAAAGAGGGCGGTGTTCAGGCCACGGCGAAAAAGGGCCGAGGCAAGACCGCAGACGCCGTGAGCGCACTCGCGCACTCACGCACTGACGCACCCTCCCTTCCGCCCATCGACCGCACCGCCAAGCTCTACATCGGCGGCAAGCAGGCGCGCCCGGACAGCGGCTACTCCATGCCCGTCGCAGGCGCGGACGGCCGCGTCGTCGGCGAGGTAGGGTTGGGCAACCGCAAGGACATCCGCAACGCGGTGGAGGCGGCGCACAAGGCCTCCGGGTGGGCCAAGGGGACGGGGCACAACCGGGCGCAGGTGATCTACTACCTGGCCGAGAACCTCGCCGCCCGCGCGGACGAGTTCACCCGCCGCATCGCCGCCCTCACCGGCGACGAGGGCGGGGCCGCGCGCGAGGTGGAGCTCTCCATCCGCCGCCTCTACACCTACGGCGCCTGGGCGGACAAGTGGGACGGCGCGGTGCACTCCACCCCGTTCCGCAACGTCACCCTCGCCATGCACGAGCCCATCGGCGTCGTGGCGATCGCCTGCCCGGACGAGGCGCCGCTCCTTGGCTTCGTCTCCCTCGTGGCCCCCGCCATCGCGATGGGGAACAGCGTGGTGGTGATCCCCTCGGAGCGCCACCCGCTCGCCGCCACCGACTTCTACCAGATCCTCGACACCTCCGACGTGCCCGGCGGCGTCGTGAACATCGTCACCGGCCGCCGCGACGAGCTCTCCGAGACCCTCGCCGGCCACGACGACGTGGACGCCATGTGGTACTTCGGCGGCGCGGAGGGGAGCACCAAGGTGGAGCGCCTCTCCACCGGCAACATGAAGCGCACCTTTGTCAACTACGGTCGCACCCGCGACTGGGAGAGCGCCGAGCAGGCCGAAGGCCCCGAGTTCCTCCGCCACGCCACCAACGTCAAAAACATCTGGGTGCCGTACGGGGAGTAGCGCGGGCGCATGAGCTGGATACCACACAGGCCCTGCGGCGACGCGGGGCCTGTGTGCGTCTGGGGCGAGTTGAGCGCTCTGAATACGCCGTGCATCTGACATGTGCGGGCGCGCGGTGACCCACTTCAATGGCTGGCTTGATGTCTAGCGCGCGTCAGGGTTAATATTGCAACATGAGCCCTGCAAATCTTTCCGAACTGCTGAAGCTGAGCGAAGCCGAGCGTATCCAGCTCGCGCAGGATCTCTGGGACAGCATCCCGGCCGCTTCTAATGCGCTGCCGCTGTCGTTGGAGCAGCTTGAGGAGATGGAGGAGCGTCTGGCCGAGCACCGGGCGGATCCATCGTCAGCGATCCCTGGAGACGAAGCCCGAGCCTGGCTGCGTGAGCGCTTCGGCGCGTGACCCTTCGGCTTGTCTACCGCCGGAACGCACTGGAGGAAGTCGCACAGGCTGCTCAGTGGTACGAGGAACGTCGCATTGGGTTGAGTGCGGAGTTCCTCCACGCGCTGGATACGACCATAGCCTCAGTGCAGAACAATCCGCTGCATTATCCCACGATCCGCAGCGGGATGCGCCGGGCGCTCCTACGTCGTTTTCCCTATAGCCTGATCTTCTCTATCTTGGATGACGAGCTCGTCATCGTTTCGTGCGTTCACTGGCGCCAGTCGCCGAGGCGGTGGCGCAGTCGGCGAAGGTGAGCGGTACCACGCGAAGCGGTTCATTTGCTGACCGAGGACCGCATGACCGTTCCGTTTCGCGAACTCGACAGTCGTCCTGCTGCGAGACTTCCCGGACGCGGGGCTCCTGACCGGTGATCTCGGCGCAGTTGTTCAGATCTACGCCGCTGATGCACTGGAGGTGGAGTTCGTGACCGCCTCGGGAAGGACGCTCGCACTAAAGACTGTCTCCGCTTTGGACGTGCGAGAGGTGCGTGATGACGACCTCCTCGCCGTTCGCCCCGCTACACGTCCTGCTGTCTGACGAACGAATCCACGGAGATGGAGCGACACAGGCCCCGCGGCGACGCGGGGCCTGTGTGCTTGCATAGGTGCTTTAGGTCGCACGATCTCTCCATGCCCCTCTTCTCAGGATGTAGCGTCAGGATCGGAGAGCGGCTGAAAGATGTCTTCGAGTGACCAGAGATAGACTTCCTCCCGGGTCGCCTTCGCTGCCTGGATGAACCGGTCCGTGAACCCGTTCGAGGCGACGTAAAGGAGGGGCGAGTCGGGGCTCCTGGCCCGGTGCGCCCAGCTCACTCCGGCCTGGGAGAGGCGTTCGAGCATGGCGAGGTGCTCCGTGTGTACCTCCACGTCCACCGGATCCTTGTGCCACTTGACGGAGCCCGTCAGGACGCGCTTGTCCATCAGGATGCTCGCGATGTCTATTTCCAGCGACCGGCGGTCGCGATCCAGGCCCTCCCAACGCCCCCATTCGCGTACGAGCGGCAGGTCGAGCTGTCCCTGAAGTCGGTAGTATGCCTCCTCCACGACGCTCTCGAAGATCAGCCCGATGTAGCCGTCGAGGTTGGGCTGGATGTGGCGGTCCCAGACCAGGCGGGGATCCTGCGTCGCGAGCGCGCTTTCCAGCGGGGCGACGAAGTCGTAGTAGAAGCGAAGCGCCGGGTCGGCGATCCGGTAGCGAAACGGTTCTCTGGGCTTGGCTCCCAGGTTCCGGCCCGCGCGGACGTAGTCGAGGTCGATCAGGCGCTGCAGTTTGTCACGAAGTCCCGTGTCCGCGGCGAGTCCCGCGTTCTGGGCGATCGCGTTGAGCTCCGTGCGGCCGCTTCCCACCGCGCGCAGAATCGCCGCGTACTTCTGGATCTCGCGGAGGCCCTGCTCCTGGAGTAAAGCGGTCTGGACGAGCTCCCGGACCTCGCCGGAGGGGCTCAGCATCAGCGAGATGGCGTTACGCGCGACGGACCGCTTCGGGTTGATGGCGCTCAGGTATCGAGGCGTTCCGCCGAAGATGCCGTAGGCGTAAACGCGCTCCCTGGGATCGGCATACCCGACCATCTCTCCGGCGTACCAGTAGTTGAACGGCCGCAGCCGGCATTGCCAGGCGAATCGTCCGTACAGGGGTGACCCACCCTCGTTGAGCGCCTCCAGGGTGCGAACGGCTGATCCCGCGAGCACCAGCACGAGCGGCCGCCGTGGGCGGCGCATCTCCCACGCGGCGTTGAGCTCGGACGTCACCGCCTGCAGATCGCCGGGATTTTCTCCGAGGTACTGGAACTCGTCCAGAACGACGACCAGCGGTTGCGGCGCACGGAAGTCCAGGAGCAGGCGAAATACGCTGCGCCATGTAGGGTAATCCTCCGGGTCGATCGGCTCGCCAGACCACTCCGCGAGCGCAGCCACCAGCGCCGCGCGATTCTGCGCGGGCGTCGTTTCGGCCGCCGTGAAGTAGAAGGTTTGGGCTTCGTTTTCCTTCCACGCCCGGCCGAGGAGGTATGTCTTTCCCACGCGGCGGCGCCCATACATCAGCACCAGCTTCGGCTCACCAGTGGCGATCAGTTCACTCAGGCGCGCTAGTTCACTCTCGCGGTCGACGAGCAGTTCTGGGTCATGCATGCGATGGATCGGAGATGTATATACAATTACGTTTGTATACAACCATGCTTGTATACAAACGTAATTGTAGATCGTATTCTGTAGCGGATTTGTTGCCCGCGCAAGTGCGACAATCACCTCGTGGGTCGGACGTGCATCAGCGCGCGGTGACCTACCTCAGCGCGTGGCTTGATCTCTGGCGTGCGGCCAGGTTAATTAGCCCTGCGAACTCCGATAACCGGGCGCGGCTGCGGAAATGCACCTGAAGAGCACTCAGAAGCCAACGTGACCCCCCTTCCGTTCCGCTGGAAACTCGCCGGGCGGCCCGCGCTGGGCACTCTGCTGGAGGGAGACCGCGAGCATGCGTACCGCGGGTTCTTTCTAGACCTGCGCGATTGCGGGGTGCGGGTGGTCGCGGCGGCGGCGGACGGGGACCTCGTGTTCGTGGGGCGCTCTCCGGAGAGCATCTTCGACTACCTGACGGGGGTGCTGAGCGACACCTCGTGGAGCGAGCGGCTCGTGCTGCTGAACCTCTCGATGCGCCACTCGGACGTCGATCAGCTCGCTCGCACCGATCCCGGGGCGATCGCCGCGATCCGCGAGCAGCTCACCAGCCTCGGCCTCTCGCCCGGCCAGATCGCGGCGAGCGAGCGTCCCAAGGTGTTCGTGGACCTGGTGTACGGGGGAAACACCTTTGGGCACTTCCTGGGGCTGCTGGAGCATTGGGCCGCCGACGCGCGCGTGGACGTGGCGGCGGTCCGCAGGCGCATCCGGTTCCTGGGGATCACCAGCAGGTCGAAGAACAGCCCGAACACCTGGCGCTGGTACCAGCAGGTGGAGTGGGCCAGGCGCGTTCCGCGGTCGGCGCTCCGCAGCGTCTCCATCGCGTACGGGCTGTGGATGTACCTGGGCGAGTACCAGAGAAAGGTCGCGCGCTGGCACCCACCGGCGCGCTGGGGCGCGGAGGATGCCGCGCGGCCGCCACGTGACGAGGACGCACTCAAAGCGCTCCGGTTCGCGCACATGATCCACGAACGTGGTCGCGCGGGCGTGGAGCGGGACCGTTTCGTCGCGGCACTCGCCGCACAGCGCCAGCTTCGGGACCCGTCCGTCCGGCGCCTCATCCTGGAGCTGCGCGGCACCTCCGCTCGGCATGGAAGGTAGCGGCTCCATCTTGAGGAAAATACGTAAGAGTCATCCCTGCAACGCGATCGCCCCAACTCGCAATGGCTATCGAACCGACTTTTCAGCTCCGGGTGACGCTCCTGGGGACCGAGCCTCCCATCTGGAGGCAGCTTCACGTCCGGGCGACGATCACGCTGGAAGCGCTGCACCACGTGATCCAGGCCAGCATGGGCTGGGCAGACGACCACCTTCACCAGTTTACCGCCGGCGCCAAGCGTTACGGCCCTGTCGAACCGGGCGGGCTACGGGTGCATGACGAGCGGAAGGCGCTGCTCTACCGCGTGCTCACGAAGCCGGGACAGCGGATGCTGTACGTCTACGACTTCGGCGACGACTGGGTGCACGAGGTGCGCGTCGAGGCCATCGTGCGGCCGGAGCAGCCCCTGGAGTTTCCGGTATGCACCGCGGGCGAGCGCGCCTGTCCCCCAGAGGACTGCGGGGGCATCTGGGGCTACGATGATCTGCTGGAGGTGCTCGGCAATCCCGAGCACGAAGAGTACGAGGAAAGGCGAGAGTGGATGGGTGACGACTTCGACCCCGAAGTATTCGATCGGGAGGAAGTGAACCGAACGCTGCGGAAAATCTTCTAGATGAAACAGCCCGCGTGACGGCGAGTCTTCGGCGTCACGCGGGAGAGCTTCGGTCACCTGTTCTGGTTCAGCCTTACAGCGTCGCCAGCGGCTGGGCGGGAGCCGTCGCGGCACACCAGTGCCAGGCCGGACGAACCGTCACGTGCCGGGCATCGTGCCGGGCGGTGCCGCGTCCGGCGAAAGAGGCCTTGACCACGCCATTCCGGCTCGAGGCGCGCGCTCCGATGGCGCGGGGCATGGCGCAGGCGGCATCGCGCTGGGCGGGGGTCAGCACCTGCTGCACGGCCTCGGCGGCGCGGCGGTTGTTGTCGGCGAGGGCGGCGCGGGTGGGGCTCGCGGCCGGGTTCAGCGCCAGAGTGACCGGGCGCTTGCCGCGCGCCACGCCCAGCCGGCGGTTCAGCTTCACGTTCGTGACGTCCCACTCCCGCGCGATCGAGTCGAGCGCAATCACCTGCTGCGAGGTCAGCGACAGCCGCTCCCGGTCGCTCAGCAGCGCGAGGATCGGCGGCACGTCCGTGTCGATCTGTGCGCGGCGGGGCGCGGGCGCGGTTTGCGGCGCGGAGGGCGCGCACGCGGCGGCGGAGGCGACGACCAGGATCATCGACAGATATGCCTTCATGGGTTCCTCCGGGCTGAAGGGTGGTGGACGAACTGCGGCCCGCGCGCGTTGCAGCCGCCGGGCCAGTGCGGTTCGGCCATCCTGGCAGATTTTTCTGCCACGGCGACCGAGCGGGTGCTTGCGAGCGGGGTGCGCGCCGTGAAGGTTGGGGAGAGTACGCCACACCGCTCCCATCCCGGGTGACCTCCGCATGCACACCTTTGCTGATCCGCTGACCTCGCGCATCGCCGTGTTCCTGCGCGAGATCGGGCTGGAGGTACGTGCGTGCGAGCTGCCGGAGGACGGGTTCCTCCCCGGCGTGCGGATCGAGCGCGGGGGGATGCTGGTCGATGAGGCGCGCCTCCTCTCCCCCGGCGACCTCCTCCACGAGGCGGGGCACCTGGCGATGATGACCGCGGCCGACCGTACCGAGCGCGCCGGCGACGTCGGCGCCGATCTGGGCGAGGAGATCGGCGCGATCGCGTGGTCGTACGCGGCGGCGCTGCACCTGGAGATCGACCCCGCCGTCGTCTTCCACCCGCACGGCTACCGCGGCGCATCGGCATCCTTTCTCGACAACTTCGGACAGGGGCGCTACGTCGGCGTCCCGCTCCTCCAGTGGATGGGCCTCACCCTGGACGACCGGAACGCGCGCGAGCAGGGGCTTCCGCCGTATCCCGCCATGCTGAAGTGGCTCCGCGAATGAGAGCCGCGGCCTTGCCTCACCGCGACGGAAGCCAACCGAAGTTCTCTCCGTGTCTCCGCGCCTCCGCGTGAGACCCCACCATCCAGAACCGCTCACCTGCCCCGATGACGACCCCTCCGCCCCTCCTGCTGCGGCCGTGGCGCGCGAGTGACGCGCCGGCCCTGCGCGCGGCCATCGACGAGAGTCTGGATGCGCTCCGCCCCTGGATGTCCTGGGCGCCTGAAGAGCCGACCACGCTCGACGTGCTGGCGGCGCGGCTGTCCCGGTACGCCCAGGACTTCGCGGAGGGGAGCCGCTGGCGGTTCGCCGTGCTCCACGCAGACACGGGTCTGCTGCTGGGGGGCGCGAGCCTTCACCCGTATCCCGGGCCGGGGGCGCTGGAGGTAGGATACTGGGTGCGCTCCTCGTGGCTTCGGCGGAGGGTGGCGAGCGCCGCGGCGGCCGCTCTCGCCCGCCATGCCTTCGATGCGCACGCCGTGCAGCGCGCCGAGATCTGGTGCGACACGGAGAACCACGCGAGCGCCCGGGTGGCGCGCGGACTCGGCTTCACCTACATCGGCCCCCACCAGACCGCCCGCGCCGACGGCACCCCCCGGACGGTGGAGGTTTTCCGCCTCGACACACCCGCGGCGCTGCGCACGCCGGCTGGCGCCGACACGAGGATCGAGACCCAATCGGCGCAATGACGAGGACGATCCCCGAAACCATGCCCTTGTGCATCCGTAGCCCATGGTGTGCCGGCGCATCCCGGCAGGCAGTTCACCCGGCCAGGAGGCGCTCGTGATCGAAGCAGTTCCCAAAGGCATCTTCTCCAGCGGCTTCCACCTTCAACAGGACGGCCGCCTGATCGCCGACCTGGACGCGTCATCGTGGCGCGAGAAGGCCGACGTGCAGATCGACGGCGAGACCTTTCGGCTTTACCGCGAGGGGATGATGAGCGGCGCATTCATCCTGGAGTGGAACGGGAGCACGCTTGCGCGCGCCATCAAGCCGAGCGTGTTCAGCGACCGTTTTGAGCTGGAGGTGGGGAAGCGGGCGTTCACGCTGCGCAAGGAATCCATGTGGGCCCGGCGCTTCGGTCTGTTCGACGGTGAGCAGCAGGTGGGGCGGGTCGCGCCCGCCGGTACCTTTACGCGCCGCGTCCTGATCGAGCTCCCGGCGGATTGGCCATCTTCCGTCCAGGCCTTCGTCTTCTGGCTCGCTCTGCTGATGTGGAAGCGCGAGAGCGCGGGATCGTAGCTCCGCGCACGTTTGAACAAGGCACACGATGACCCTGCCGCTCACCTTCCGCTTCACCACCACCGCCGCTCCCGTCCAGGCAGAGGGGACGGTGCATGGTAATGCCTTGTACTTCCGCGCGCGCAACGAGAGTTGGGAGTTCGCGGTCTCCGAGGACCCCGCGGTCGATCCCGCCAGCATCCAGAGCGAGGTGCACGGCTTCTATCGAACCGCCCTATACCCCGGCGGCCCGCGCGCAGCCAGCTACCTCCCGCTTCCCGAGGCGGAGGCGCTGATCCGTCGTTGCGCGAGCGAGTACCTGGTATCCAAGGGGAGGGGCAGTTGATCGATGCGCTTTTCTGGATCGCGCTCGTGGTGTGGGCGATGGGGGTGAACGACCTCGCGTTCCGACCGCGGAAGTATCTGCGGAATCCGGACGAGAAGGAATCCTTCGGCTTCCCACGGCAGATCTAGATTCTCGATTTCTTTCGACCGTCGCTCTTCACCCCGGACGGTGCCAGGCTGCGCCGGTTCACGGCGTGGTGGTTCGTGGCTGGCGCGGGCGTGGTGTTGCTCCTCGGCGTGCTGGTGTGATGCTTGATGTTGTACGGGGTTATCAGGTGCTCCGCGAGCGGGAGGCCTGACGCCGCCGGTTTCGGCGCCGGGGAGAGCACGGGCAGCCACATGGGGCTGCCCCTACCGATTCGGGTCCCGGTGCGGGTCGCGGGTGACGGTCGTGGTGCCGATCGCGGTGCGTGTGCCGGTGCCCGTGCGGGTGCGGGTCAGGGGGCGGATGGCAAAGGTTGAGGCGAGGCAGGGGAGGGCAGACACGCAGGTCTGCCCCTACGGCATCTGTGCCGCCGGCGGAAGTTCAGGCGGGGGCGGCGGCGGCCGCGATGAATCGCGCCCCTACCGAATCTGCGCGAAAGGGAGAGATCTGCGCGAAACGCCCCTCCCCCGCAGTTTGGGGGAGGGGCCGCGAGGAACGAGCGGGGGAGGGGGCCCTTCCCCCCTCCCCCAGGCAGTTTTGGGGGAGGGGGATGCGTCGCGGAGCGACGCTGGGGGTGGGGCCCTCTACCCCCCGAACACCCGCAGGTCCGCGGCCGGCGGGAGGTTGGGAAGCCCGGGCGCGGCCGGGAGATCGGCGACGGCGTCGGCGTCCTGCTTCTGCTGCGCCTGGCCGGCGAGCGCGGCGGTGCCCATCACCCCGGCCGGGCCCATCGACTCCACGATGGTGCTGGGGATCACCATCATTCCGCCCTTCTGCTTCAGCGCCTCGTACAGGATGTTCATCTGGCGGAGCTGGAGCGCGGTTGGGTTGTCGCGGTAGCGCTCGGCGGCCTGCTCGAACAGCTCCGCGATCGCCACCTCGGCCTCGCCCAGGATGATGCGCGCCGACTTCTCGCGTGACGCCTGCGCCTCGCGCGACATGGCGTCCTGCAGGGCGGCGGGGATCACCACGTCGCGCATCTCCACCGAGTGCACCGTGACGCCCCAGGGGGTGGTGCGCTCGTCGATCAGCGTCTGCAGCTCCTTTTCGATACGCACGCGCCCGCGCAGCAGCTCGGAAAGCGAGGTGCGTCCGATGATGTCGCGCAGCGCCGTCTGCGACGCCCAGCTGATGGCGGCGGTGTAGTCCTGCACCTCGAGGGCGGCCTTCTCGGGGTCGTAGACGGTCCAGAAGAGCACGGCGTCCACGTTCACCGGCACGGTGTCCGAGGTGAGCGTCTCCTCGGCGGTGAAGGCGGTGGTGACGGTGCGCTGGTCCACCCACGCGGAGATGCTGTCCACGAAGGGGATCACGAAAAACGGCCCGGGCCCGCGCAGCCCCGCGTAGCGCCCGAAGCGCAGCACCACGGCGCGCTCCCAGTGCTGCGCGATCTTGGGCGAGAGCGCGGCCACGATCCCCAGCCCCAGGCCCACCACCGCCGCCAGCGGCGTGTTCACCGCCGCCGCCGTCATCGCGCCGGCCACGGTGGGGACGCCGAACGCGAGGGCGGAGATGAAGTTGGGACGCGGCGCGTTGCTCTGCGGCGCGATCATGTTGCCCTTCGACGGAACCATGTTGTTGCCTGGCATGTGTGCCTTTTACCGCGGGCGGCGGCCGTCCAGGTGGATGATGACCTCGTCCAGCGAAAACCCCAGCTCGCTTGCTTGCCGGAGGAAGGTGTCCTCCAGCGCGGAGAGTTCGGCGAGCAGCTCCTCGTGCTGGATGGCGCTCGGCGACAACCGCACTACGGTCCCGACCCCCTGCTTCGTTTCGAGCACCCCCTGCCGCTCCAGCTCCTCGTACGCGCGCGCCACCGCGTTCGCCCCCACGCGCAGCTCCACCGCGAGCTGCCGCACGGTCGGCATGCGCTCGCCCGGCTCCAGCAGCCCCGCCCCCAGCGCCGAGCGCACGGTGCGGACGAGCTGGGCCTCGATGGGGGTGGGGTCGGAGGGGTCGAGGTGGAACATCGGGGGAATGGGGAATGGGGAATGGGGAATGGGGAATGGGGAATCGGGAACCGTGGGATCGGGGAGACGTTGGGGACAGTCTCAGGGTTGTGGGTGTTGGGGTTACCATTCCCCACTTCCCCATTCCCCATTCCCGCAGTTCAGTCCTTCGCGAGCGCCAGCGTCCGCAGCGCCGCCCTCCGCCGCTCGTCCATCGTCGCGTGCTCCAGCGCCGCGATCGAGGCGGAGGTGAAGCCGTCCGCGGGGTCGAAGCCAAGCGAGGCCAGGAGCTCGCGGATGTAGTCCTCCTCAAGCTCCAGCGCCCGGATCTTTTCGCCGATCTGCTCGTCGCTCAACATGCTTGTACCGTTCATCGTGCCGCGGGTAGGGGGTTCGCCGCTTCGCCTCCTGTAAACGGCTGCGCGGCGCGCGTTCCCCATGAACGGCGAACGGGGCCCGCAGTGAGGGGGCCCCGTTCGCGTCATCCGCCCGCGCCGCGCGTCAGTGCACGCCCGCGGCGCGTTCTCCGCCGGGTGCCGTCGCCATCATGCGTCGGATGGGGATGGCGAGGATGCCGAGCACCACGGCCGCGATCATCAGCGAGGCGGTGGTGGTGGTGAAGAGCTGCGGCATCTGCTCCAGCTTCTCCGGGTCCACGTGCCCGCCCACCAGCCCGCCGATCAGGTTGCCCACCGCCGAGGCCAGGAACCAGATCCCCATCATCTGGCCCACGTACTTGCGGGGGCTCAGCTTCGTCATCGACGACAGGCCCACCGGGCTCAGGCAGAGCTCGCCCACCGTCTGGAAGAAGTAGCTCCCCACCAGCCACCACGCCGACACTTTGGCCGCGCCGCCGCTGGACACCACGATGTTCGCGGCGAAGATCATCATGAAGAAGCCCAGCCCTGCAAACGCCAGCCCCATCGCGAACTTCGTGGGGCTCGACAGGTCGAACCCGCGCCGCGCGAGCGCCACCCAGATGACCGCGAAGACCGGCGCCAGGAGGATCACGAACGCCGAGTTGATCGACTGGAACCACGTCGCCGGAACCTCCCACCCCGCCACGGTCCGGTTGGTGAAGTCCTTGGCGAAGAGGTTCAGCGAGGTGGGCGCCTGCTCGAAGGCGCTCCAGAAGATCGCGGCGAAGAGGAAGAGCACCACGATCACCGCGACCCGCTTCTTCTCGTCCCCGTTCAGCCCGCCCATGGCGAAGATGTAGGCGAAGTAGGCTACCGCGAGCCCCACCAGCACGAACGTCATCGATTTGCCGATCGCCTGCGCGTCGGGCACGAAGACGCCGGCGAGCGCCAGGATGAAGACGAGGGCGATGATCCCCACGCCGATCCCCGTGAACAGCTTCACCTGCCGCTCCTGGCGCGCCTGCACCGCCGCGTCCGGGTGGCGGACGGGGCCGGCACCGATGCCGCCGAGCGTGCGCTTCGCCGAGTACGCGTAGTACAGCAGGCCGAAGAACATCCCCACGCCCGCCGCCCCGAAGCCGTAGTGCCAGCCCACCCGCTCGCCGAGGATCCCGGTGACGAGCTGGCCCAGGAACGCGCCGATGTTGATCCCCATGTAGAAGATGGAGAAGCCGGCGTCGCGCCGGGCGCCGCCCTCGGGGTACAGGTCGCCCACGATGGCGGAGATGTTGGGCTTGAGCAGCCCCGTCCCCAGCACGATCAGGATCAGCCCGAGGAAGAAGAGCGCCTTCCCCGCGGTGCCCGCCCCCGCCAGCCCGGAGAGGCCGATGGAGAGGTGCCCGCCGGTGATCAGCACCGCGCCCATGAAGATGGCGCGCTGCAGCCCCAGCAGCCGGTCCGCCACCCAGCCGCCCGGCAACGAGGCCAGGTACACGGAGGCGCCGTAGATGCCCACGATGGCCGAGGCCTGGTCGCGCTCCAGGCCGAAGCCGCCCTCGGTGAGCGCGGCGGCCATGAAGAGCACCAGCAGGGGGCGCAGCCCGTAGAACGAGAAGCGCTCCCACATCTCCGTGCCGAACAGCGTCGCCAGCCCGCGCGGATGGCCGAAGAAGCCGGTGTCAGCGAAGCCCGTCTGCGATGGGGGTAGGTCCAGGGTGGCGGCTGCCTCTCTCGACGACCCTAGGGGGGTATTTGCCATGGCGTGACCGTGACGGGTGGATGTAAAGGTTGACTGCGTGCGTACGGACGTCCGACCGGGGGCCGGCCTTCGCTGCGACGGGTGGCTTTTGCGCGCGGAAACGCCCAATGTACCATCGGTCCTGGAAGGACGCCAGATCGCCGCGCGGGCCGCTGCATGCGTATCCCCCGGCGCGGCCCGAAGTTCCGCCCCCATTTTCCTGACGCCCGATGCCCACGCCGTTCCACGACGAGCTGCGCCTTGCCCTCGACGCCGCGTACGACGCCGCCGAGCTGATCGCCGCGCGCACCGGCGCCGACCGCGTGCGGCTCAAGGGCCGCGCCGACCTGGTGACCGAGGTGGACGAGGCGGTCGAGCGTCTGGTGACGGAGCGCATCCGCGAGCGCTTTCCGGATGACGCGGTGGTGGGCGAGGAGCTCTCGTCGTCGGCGGTGACGTCCGGCCGGCGGTGGATCGTGGACCCGGTGGACGGGACGACCAACTTCGTGCACGGCCATCCGTTCGTATGCGTGAGCATCGCCTTCGCGGACGACGACGGTTTGGGCGCCGGGGTGATCCACGCGCCCTTTCTGCGCGAGGTCTTCCACGCTGCGCGGGGGTGCGGCGCCTTTCTGAACGGCGAGCCGATCCGCGTCAGCGCGGTGCGCGAGGCGTCCGGCGCGCTGCTCGGCACCGGCTTTCCGTTCAAGAAGGGGAAGGGGAACCTGGACGCCTACATGTCGCTGGTGGCCGATGCGGTGCGCGCCACTCACGACGTGCGCCGCGACGGCAGCGCGGCGCTGGACCTGGCGAACGTGGCGGCGGGGCGGCTGGATGGCTTCTTCGAGGTCGGCCTCGCGCCGTGGGACGTGGCGGCGGGGATGCTGCTGGTGCGCGAGGCGGGCGGGCGCGTCTCCGGCTGGCCCGGTGACTCCGGCGAGCCGCTCGACACGGGGCGGGTGCTGGCCAGCAACGGGCATATCCACGGCTGGCTGATGGAGCTCGCCGGGCGGCACGTGGCGAGTATCTGAGGAACCGCAACAGCCTCACACAGAGACACAGAGGGTCCAGAAAGAAAAGGAGGGGAGATGCGCCGGGTGCGATACAACGTGGCCGCGAGCCTGGACGGGTACATCGCCGGGCCGGATGGGGAGTTCGATTGGATCCCGAACGATCCCACCGTCGACTTCGCGGCGATCTTTGCCCGGGTGGATACGGTGCTCCTGGGGCGCCACAGCTTTGAGCTGACGCGGTCTGGCGATGCGCCCTGGGCGGCCGGGACGCGCGTGTACGTCTTCTCGCGCACCCTGCGTCCGGAGGATCACCCGGGCGTCACGGTCGTCGCGGAGGACGCGGGCGGGGTCGTCGCCGCCCTGCGCGCCGAGCCCGGCGAGGGCGAGATCTGGCTGTTCGGCGGCGGAGAGCTGTTCCGGAGCCTGCTCGCGGCGGGGCAGGTGGACACGGTCGAAGTCACCATCGTCCCCATCCTGCTAGGCGGCGGCGTGCCGCTGCTGCCGCCCGATGCGCCGCGCACCGCCCTCGCGCTGGCGGGGACGCACACGTATCCTAGCGGCATGGTGACGCTGTCCTACGCGGTCCCACGCGACGACTGACCAACGAGGAGGAATTGATGCCGGATGGAGTGCCCGTGGAGTACCCGATCGAGGTGGTGTGGGAAGGCGGAATGCGGTACCGCGGGGGCGCCCCCGGAGGCCCCACGCTTGTAGTCGATGGGAAAAAGGAGGCCGCGCCCAGCCCGGTGGACACGCTGGTGGTGGCGATCGCGTCGTGCTCGGCCATCGACGTGGTGGACTACCTGGAGAAGCGCCGCACGCCGCCCAGCGCGTGCAGCGTCTCGGTGCGCTTCTCCCGCGCCCCCGATCACCCGCGCCGCCTGACCGACCTCCACCTCACCTACCGCGTCGCCACCGACTCCCCCCGCGAGCACGTGGAGCGCGCCGTACAACTCTCCTTCGACAAGTACTGCTCCGTGGCCGCCTCCCTCGCCCCCGACATCCGCACCGGCTGGACTGTGGAGCTAGAGCCGGCGGCGGTTTCGGCGGATTGAGGAGATGCGGCAAGGTGCCCCGGCATTGTGCCGGGGCACTATCGTTGGTTTGCACGAACCCAAGCGTTAGGTTATATTCAGCATGCCGACCGTTCACCGGGAGGATGGATTCCGCGTCGTTATCTGGCCCAACGACCACCGCCCGCCGCACGTGCACGTATTCACCGCCGCCGGTGAGGCCGTTATTGAGCTGGACCCGATTCGCGTTCGGGAGTACATCGGAATGAAACCGAGCGAGGTGGTCGGCGCCATCCGCATCGTGGACGCGCATCGAAAGAGGCTGAACGACGCATGGGAGGAGATCCATGGAACGTAAGCTGACAGACGAAGAGATCCTTGCGCAGCTTCCGGCCGCTCGGGAACGTGGGCGAATCGCCGCGGAGACTGAGCCGCGCGCCAGGAGCGCCCGTTATCAGAAGAGCACTGGCAGGGTGGTGGTGGAACTGAGCAACGGGTGTCTCTTTGCGTTTCCCGCGCAGCTTGGCGAGGGGCTCAGAGGCGCGAGCGCCGCCGATCTTGCGACCGTGGAGGTGATGCCCGGCGGGTCAGGGCTCCACTGGGAAACCCTCGACGTGGATCTGAGCGTCCCGGGGCTCGTAGCCGGGATCTTCGGATCGAAGCGCTGGATGGCGGAGCTTGGGCGCGCGGGGGGCAGCGCGACCAGCACGGCCAAAGCGGCGGCGGCGCGCGCGAACGGGCGCAAGGGTGGAAGGCCCCGAGGAACCGCCCGCGCGTAGCCCTGCTTACCTCGTCGCGCCGTCCAGCAGTGCCTCCAGGCGCGGGCGGGGGATGGCGCCCAACTCGCGGCCCACCTCGTGCCCGCCGCGGAAGACGATGAGGGTGGGGATGGAGGCGATCTGGAAGCGGCGCGCGAGGACGGGGTTGCGGTCCGTGTCCAGCTTGGCGACGAGCATGGAGCCGGCGCGCGCCTGCGCCACCGCGTCCAGCACCGGCGCCATGATCTTGCAGGGGCCACACCAGTCGGCGTAGAAGTCCACCAGCACCGGCACGTCCGATCCGCCGACCACGGGGTCGAAGGTGGAGTCGGTCACCGCCAGCGGGCGGTCGAGCGCGATGGGGCGTCCGCACGCGCCGCACTTCGGCCCGGCCGATGCGCGCGACAGGTCCACGCGGTTCAGCCGCCCGCACGACGAGCAGGCGACGGTCGCCTTGCGCGACGCGGTTGCATCCATGGCATCCCTCCTGGTTTATCGGGTGGCACCCAGCGTCCCGCGCGCAGTGCAGCAACCTGCGGGCCGGGTTGCTTCGGTATGGATTCGGGTGTAGTGTTCGCCCGCACCCACCCGTCCACCCCGCGCCCTTCGCCGTGAAGCCCGCTCCGCCGCCCACCCTCGACGCCGCGCTGCACCCCGTGCTCGCCGCGTTCGCCGGCGCGTGGGCGCGGGACGCGGGGCGTGCAGCCGCGCGTGCGGAGGAGGACGAGCCCGGCGCGCCGGGGCGCATCGTGTACGTGGATGCCTTCGCCGGGGCCGAGTACTCGTTCGGGGTGGGAGATCCGGGGCGGCAGGGGCCTTCGCGCGCGGTGGCGGCGGTTCGCGCGGTGCTGGATGCGGCGCCGGAGCTCGCGTCGGCCGTGCTGGTGGAAGAGGACCCCGCCCTCCTCGCCCGCTTCCGCGCGGAAATGGAGGGGATCGGGTGGGGGGACCGCGTCCGCGACGCCGCCGATCCCGCCACGCTCGGTCCCGGCGAGGTGGGGCTGGTCGAGGCCGACTTCCGCAACGTCGCGGACGTGATGCTTGCCCTCCCGGAGCGTGCCCGCGCGCTTCTCTGGATGGCGCCGCCGAGCGCCCGCCGCCTTCCGTGGGCGCTGATCGAGGCCGTGCTGGGCGATCCCGCGATCGACCTCCTCCTCCGCTTCCCGCACGCCGACTTCGAGAAGCAGGGCAAATTCACCGGCCCGCTCGCCGACCTGCCGCCCTTTGCGAAGCGAATCGTGGAGGGCTGCTCCGCGCTGTTGGGCGACGCGCGGCACGAGTGGGTCTTCGGATGGCGCGCGGCGGAGCGCGAGAGCGGGACGGGGCAGGCGCTGGAGGCCGTGCTCGAGCGCTTCCGTGCGCGGCTGGAGAAGGCGGCGGACGGGCGCGTGCTCAAGACTGCGCGCGTTGCGGCGGGAGAGGATGCCGTCGCCGCGCACCTCTTCCTCGTTTCTTCCGAGCCCGACGCGGCACTGGCGCTGAATGCGGCCGTGCAGGGCGCCGGGCTGGAGGACCGCGCCGCGTCCGTCCTCCTGCCGCCCTCATCCGAGCCGGTGGAGCCGCCGCCGGCACAGGTGCTGGATCTCTTCGGCGAATCGGAGCCCCCGCCCGAGCCCTCGCGCCGCGCAGATCCCATGGCAGCCGCCGAGCTCCTGGCGGGGCGCCATCGCGGGCAGACGCTTCCGTTCCGCGAGGTGCTCGCGGGGCTGACCGATTCGGACCTGACGCAGGACGAGGTGCGCGGGGCCCTCGCGCTGCTGAAAAAGGAGGGGCGCGCTGTCTTTTGCTCGCTCGCGCAACCGGACGCGGTGGTGATCTTTCCGGAGGAGCGCGTGGTTCGCCCGCCGCGGGCGCGGGGCAGGCGTGGGGTGCCGGGGGACGGGGATCTGTTTGGGGAGTAAGGGCCCTCACCCCCGCTCGTTCCTCGCTGCCCCCTCTCCCGATAACAGGAGAGGGCTGCGCCCTCGCCGTTATCGAGAGAGGGGGCGTGGCCACCGCACGAATGCCTCGTAGGGGCGCCATTTATCGCGCCCGTGCTCTGCGCCCCTCGACGTTCGCCCCGCGCACCAATGCCGGTAGGGGCAGACCTGCGTGTCTGCCCGCCCTCGCCTCGTCTCGATCCGCCGGGTGGAATGCACGACGGGCGCCCCGTGAAGGAGCGCCCGCCAGTGATTCATCCGCCGTTCAGCCCGCCGGCTCAGTAGGGCGAGTAGCGGTTGGAGCTGCCGACGCCGTAGCCGCGGAAGTAGCGGCCCGGCTCGAAGCCGCCCGCGTTGGAGCCGCGGAAGGCGCTCGAGTCACCGTACGCGCCGCCGCCGCCGTAGTTCCCCCACTCGCCGGTACCCGCGCCGCCGCTGTATCCGCCGGTGTTCCCGCCGGCGCCGCGGCTCATCCCGCCCTGCGCCTGCCCACCGCGGTGCCCGCCGGCGTTGTAGTCGTTGTCGTAGTCCATGTAGCCGCGGCCGTAGAGCATCCCGCCGCCCTGCGCGGTGTAGCCGCGGTTTCCGTAGCCGCCCTGCGCGCCGAAGTCACGGTCGTAGCGCACGAAGCGCACGCGGTCTTCATCCAGGTGCCCGCCGTAGCCGCCCTGGTTGCCGTAACCCTGGCTGGAGTAGCCGCCGCCCTGATTGCCGCCGCCGAAGCGCTGGGTGCCGTAGCCACCCTGGCCCCCGAACCCGCCCTGGCCGCCGTACCCGCCCTGGTTGCCATAGCCACCCTGGCCTGAGTAGCCGCCCTGCCCGTACCCGCCGCCGAAGCCACCCTGGCCCATGTAGCGGCCGTTTCCTTCCGCATGGCCGCCGTAGTTGCCGTTCCCCGCGCCGCCGCTGCCGTAGCCCATCCCACCGCCCTGCATTCCGCCGCGGTAGCCGGCGCCCGTGTCGTAGTCGCGGCTGTAGTCGTTGCCGCCGCCGAACATGCGGCGGAAGCCGTTCCCCACGCGGTCCATGAAGCCGCCGCCCTGGTTGTAGTCGCGTCCGTAGCCTGGCATCGCGTTCCTCCCGTCGTGGTATGGTGCTCCATCTGCCCCCCAGGGGGCGGGGGATGCGCGGTTTGCAAGTTGCGGACCCGGCAGGGTGCAAACCGCTCCCCGGCAAGGGGTTGCGCAGGATGGCGAACGCGTTGGAACGGTTGATGCCAGGGCCTCCGCCTTTTTTCACGCTGAGCCTCACGGATGTCCTTTCCTCCCGCACACGCTCTGATCGGCGCGGGGCTGGCCGAGATCGCGATCGCCGCGAAGCCGCTTCCGCGCTGGAAGGCGTGGACGCTGGCCGGCTTCCTGGCCGTGTCGCCCGACTTCGACATCGTGCTCGGGCTGATGACGGGGCGCGGCGCGTCGCTGCACGGCACCTTTTCGCACAGCATCACCGCGGTGGTGGTGCTGACGCTGACGGTCTACGCGGTGGCCGGCGGAAGGTGGGCGCTGGTGGCTGGAACCAGCTACGGATCGCACCTGCTGGTGGACATGCTGGACGACAGCGGGCCCACGAACCTGATGCTCGGCTGGCCCTTCACCCCGGCGCGACCCTACGCCATCGGCAAGCTCTTCCCCAGAGTGCAGTTCGAAACGGGAAGCGGATTCAGGGCGGCGTCCTACAGCCTCTTCGATCCGCCCGTCCTCGCCAAGCTGTTCGCGCAGACGCTGCTGGCGGCGGCCATCTTCGTGGCGCTGGCGGGGATCGCGCAGCTCGTGCGGCGGCGGCGCCTCAGCCGAGCCGCAGCGCGCTGAGGAGGTCGTCCATCGCCAGCGAGCAGCCGCGCGCCTCGGCGCCCTGCGCGCGGCCGATCACCCGGAACCCTTCGGGCGACGTGAAGCCCAGGTCCGAGGTCTGGATGAAGGCGACGGAGTCCAGGTTGGCGAGGTCCCAGTGGCGGAGCACGCCCGTCTCGCCGTGCGGCAGGATGCGGAGCGTTTCCGGGTCGGTGGCGCGCGTCCGAACCCATGGCGGGCCCACGTGCCGCCGCCGCGCGAGGTCCGCCGCCGCCGAGCCCGCCACCCCGTCGTAGAACTGCGAGCTCATCTCCGTCATCCCGTACTCGTTCACGCACCACTCCGGCCCGATCCCCAGCCGCTCGCCAATCGCGCCGTACAGCTCGTCCCGCGTCACCTCGCGCGCGCGTCCTTTGAAGCCGCCCGTGTCCATCAGCCGTGAGCCGCGTGGAAGCCGGAAGCGCTCGCCGCGCGCCGCCATCGCGTCCAGCGCGTGGACCAGCGCGAAGGCCGTCCCGAGGACGCACACCGGCTCGCCGTCCTCCTCCGCCGTGCGCAGCGCCGCCGTCCACTCCTCGTGCGCGATCCCGAAGTCGGCCGAGACAAAGGTGCCGCTGCCGGGCTTGCCGTAGTCGCGCATCACCTCCGCCGCCATGTGCGAGAGCGACGAATCGCGCACCTCGTCCGCGCGCGGCACCAGCGACAGGATGCGCATGGGCGCGCCGCCGGGAAGGAGGTGGGCGAGGAAGCCGGCCCGGAGCGCGGCGTCGTAGAGGGCGAGTTCGGTGAGGTAGTGGGTTCCGCGGCGCTCGGTTCCGGCGGTGGTGCCGCTGGTGCGGAAGATGGCCGCCGCGCGGTTCGGATCGCCGCACACCAGCGCGGTGGCCTTGAACGCATCGGTGGGGACGGCCGGGATCTCCTTCCAGCTCGTCACCGAATCGGGAGTCGCGCCGCGCCGCTCGCAGAACAATCGGTACGGCGCATTGCAGGCGAACTGGTGCGCGAACACGCCACGCGCCAGCTCATCGAAGTCCTCCGCCTCCCCTTCCACGCCCGCCCCGATGCGCCCCAGGAGCCGCTCGCGTAGGTTCTCCCGCCCGATCTCGTCCACGCGCCCGCCCGTCTCAGTGAATAGTAGGTCCCCCACCCGATCCCCATCATCGTAGGGGCAGCCCCATGTGGCTGCCCGTGCCCGCCCCGTCTCCGTCCTACGGTGTACGCGCCGGGGATTGCGCCACCCGCGGTCCCCTCGGAACGCACAGTAGATCCTTCGCTCCGCGCCAGGGTTTTGCGAGCGGGAGAGGACGGTGCCGCGCGTCGCTCGGGATGACAAATGTCGCAGCCCGCTTCAGCGGCTTCGCGTAGTTGCAGCCGCCGGATTCATCCCCCGGCGGCCCACGCACGCACCACCACCCGCACTGCCCGCTGCGCCGCATCGGCGGCGTCGCGGAGGCGCCATCGGGAGAGGTCGCGGTCCTCGACGGCATTGCTGATGGCGCGCAGCTCCAGAAAGGGAACGTCGTACAGCGTGGCGACGTGCGCCAGCGCCGCGCCTTCCATCCCCTCCACCAGCCCGCCGAAGCGCCCGGCGAGCTCGATCCCGCGGGCGCCGGTGCCGGAGCAGGCGGAGACGGTGACGAACGGGCCGATGCGCGCCTCGATTCCAGCCGCATCCAGCGCACGACGCGCCGCCTCGACGCGGGCCGCATCCGCATCGAACGCGTTGAACCAGCGCCGGCCGCCGCGCTCCACGAGGGGGATGCCGATTCCCTCCGTGTCGATCCACCCGCCCGGCGCGGTCACCCCTTCGTCGCCGTAGACGGCGCGCGAGGCGAGGGCGACGTCACCTAGCACCAAGCCCGAGCCGGGGTACGCGCCTCCGACGCCGAAGCCGAGCACGCCGCGAACAGGGCGCGATTCGAGGAGCGCGGTGGCGCCGTGGGCGGCGTTGGTCTTCCCCATCCCGCAGGGGAAGAGGATGACCGGCACCCCGTCCAGGTGCCCGCTCCATGCGGACTTGCGGCCCACGAGCTCCTCGTGCCGGCCCTCCAGCGCGTCCATGAGCGCGG
The DNA here is from genome assembly GCA_036387335.1 of Longimicrobium sp. Taxonomy (NCBI): domain Bacteria; kingdom Pseudomonadati; phylum Gemmatimonadota; class Longimicrobiia; order Longimicrobiales; family Longimicrobiaceae; genus Longimicrobium; species Longimicrobium sp. The sequence goes on along the minus strand of DASVTZ010000234.1, from coordinate 4,081 downwards.
CGCACTCGAACGGGACCGAGCAGAGGAGCGCGAGGGGGGCGGGGGAGGCGGGATTCAGCGGCGGCTCCGGGAGCACGGGTTGCGTTCGGCACGGATCGGGCGAATTTACACGCGCGCGGCGGCGCGGAAAACCGTGGCCGCGCACACGCACACCATCCGACCCGCCGATGAAGCGATACGCCGCCGCACTTTTCCTGGTCGCCGCCGCCTGCGCGAGCCCTCCGCCCCCGCCGCCGGCTCCGCCCCCCATCCCGCCGCTGGAGCCCTTTCCGGCCGTGGTCACGCCAGTCGTCCAGCCGGTCGAGGTGTGGAGCCGCGAGGCGGGGCTCCTCCTTCGCGGCGCGGTGCCCACCCGCCTCCCGTACCTGGGGATGCGGCTGGCCGTGTTGCAGGACGCGGGCGACTCGCTCGAGCTTCGCTGCGTCGTGTGCCCCGGCGCGCCGACCGGTTGGGCGGACCGCGGGCGCGTGATCTGGGTGCCGCAGACCCCCGCCGACGCGCGCAACGGCGACCTCGCCGAGTTCGTCCTGGCGGTGCGCACGGCGGCCGTACGCCGCGATTCCGCCGCCCTGCGCATGGCGATGTCGCGCACATTCGTGCACGCGCATGGCGGTGTGGAGGGGGTGATTCCCGCCGTGCGGGAGCTGATGGGCGCGCGCGCGCAGAACCTGGCGCGTCTCCCAGGGCTGCTGGACCGCGGGGTCGCGCCCGTCCCGGGCACCCGCGTGTGGGCGGCGCCGCCGGAGTACGCCACCGCGCCCAACTACCCCGACCTCCGCACCGGCTTCATGCGCGGCGAGGACGGCTGGGAGTGGGTCTTCCTCCTGCGCCCCGGCCTCTGAAAAACGAAGAGCGGGCCCCGGATTGCTCCGGGGCCCGCTTCGCACGATGGCGGGGCGGCTAACGGTGCACGCCCTCGCCGGTGATGACCGCCTTGGCGTACCCGTTGTCCGGGTCGCCGCCGCGCTTCAGCACGCGGTCCACCGTGCCGGGGCCGCGGTTGTAGGCCAAGAGCGCCAGCTCCTTGTCTCCATCGTACTTCTCGATCAGCTCGGACAGGTAGCGGAAGCCGATCGAAAGGTTCACCTCCGGCTTGCGGAGGTCGGCGGGCTGCGTGCCGGGGCGCATCCAGCGGGCGGTGGCGGGCATGAGCTGCGTAAGCCCGATGGCGCCCACGTGGCTCTGCGCGGTCGGCTTGAACTCGCTCTCGGTGCGCACCAGACCGAACGCGATGTCCGGGTCGATGTTCTCCTCGAGGGCGAGGTCGTAGATGCTCTCCGCGAGCTTGCGGTCGAGCCCCATGTCCTGGTAGCGCTCCACCTTCTGCTGGATGAACGACTCGCGCTCCACCGACTTGGCCGCCACCTGCTCGGTGGCCTTGGCGTCCACCTGGTCGGTGGCGTCGCGCCAGGCCTGCCCCACGGCGCCGTTGGTCAGCGGGACGATGTTCCCCACGGAGGGGACGATCGACTCGTGCGACCGGTCGGTGCGCAGCGCGTCCAGCCGCGACATCGCCAGCGGCGCCGCGCCGCCCACGATCGCCAGCCCCACGAGCCCGTCGCGGAGCGGGGTGCGGCGGAAGGTCTGCATCAGCCCGCCATGCTGCCGGCGGCGAATCTGCAGCCCCTCGCTCGCGCGGCGCTCGCCGTCGATGCTGCGGTCACCGGCGCCGTCATAGGCGCGGCGGTAGCGCTGCGCGCACTCGGGCGAATCGGTGAAGCGGCGGCGGGTGCGGCCCACCGGGTGCCGGGGGGCGGCTCCTCCTCGTTCCCAGGGCGGTGGGGGGCGTCTACGGCTGGGCTGCATCGCGTGCTCCTCCTGCTGGGTCCTTCGCGCCGGACGCCGTTGCGCGTCCCGGTCGAGACGTATCGGACGCCGCACGATACGTGCCACGTACACACGTGTTTCCTCGCGCGCGCCCGCGCGGGGCGGGCGCGGCGATGCGGATGTTGCGGAGTTTGGACGAAGCCTGCATCTTCCATCGTGCGCGCGGGTTGCGACCTTCGCGCGCCTCCCTCCGCCACCCCGCATCCGCCGCTCCGCGATGAAGTCGACGCCCCGCTTCATGCTCCTGGTGCTCCTGGCCGTCGTGGGGGTAAAGCTGAGCGAGCAGCTCTACCGTTGGGCGGCGTTCCGCGACGAGCGGCGCCAGGTGGGCGAGCTGCGCGAGCGCCTCCTGGACTCGGGGGCGGAGCTGACGCTTTCGCGGGCGGAGTCGCGCAGGCGGAGGGAGGTGATGGAGGCGGAGGACCACAAGCTGGACGAGGAGCGCCGCTCGCTGATGCGCTACAACCGCCTCTCCAACGGCGGCTACCTTCCCACGGCGCTGTACGACCGGTACAAGGCCGAGCTGGAGCGCTACAATCACCACGTGGTGGAGCGCAACCTCCGCCTGCGCGAGTACCAGCAGGCCCACGACCGCCACGCCGCCGCCGCCGACCTCTACAACGCCCGCGCCGACAGCGTCCGCGACCTTGCCGCGCGCATGGGCGAGCCCTACTACGCCGTCCCCACCCCCCTCGAAGCCGCCGTCAAGCGCGGCGTCCTGAAGCCGGAGCCCTGAGGGTCCCTGGTGCCCGGCTGGTGCCCAGGCGAGTAAACTCGCGGCAACAAAAGCACAAAGTCCGCCTTCGCGCAATACCGTTTACTTTGTTCACCAGGCGAGGTAGGATTTAACCGGACCCCAGCCCGAGGAGGCCCGGATGGCTCGTGTGAGCAAAGTGCGGCACGAAGGAGACCGGCTGACGGACCTGATGAACATCGGGGTGCTGACTACGCGCTTTCCGTTGGACCAGGTCCACGAAGTTCTTCGGGAGACCGGCAAGGCGAGCAAGCGTGTGCGTGATCTTCCGGCGCACGTGATGATGTACTATGTGATCGCCCTGTCGCTCTACCGGGCGGAAGGGTCGCGCGAGGTGCTGCGGCTCCTGCTGTCGGGTCTGCAGGCAATCGTTGGGCTGGGCGTCGTGGTGGTGCCGGCCACCAAAGGCGCGATTTCGCGGGCGCGCAGCCGCCTGGGACTGGAGCCGGTGAAGGAGTTGTACGACAGGATCGTCAAGCCGATTGCCGACGCACGGACGCAGGGTGCGTTCTACCGCGGCTGGCATGTCGTGGCGCTGGACGGCCTTACGTTGGAGACACCGGACACGATCGACAACGAAGAGGCCTTTGGCCGCCCCAAGTCACCCTCCGGAGGAAAGAGCGCGTATCCGCTGGTGCGCGGCGTAGGACTGGTCGAAGTGGGGACGCACGTGCTCTTCGGTGCCGTGCTGGGTGGCTATTACACGGGGGAAGTCACACTGGCGCGGCAGGTGGTCCCCCGGCTGAAGAAGGGGATGCTCTGCCTGGCGGACCGGTACTTCCCGGGATACGAGCTCTGGGCGCAGGCCGTCGAAACCGGCGCCGAGCTGGTGTGGAGGGTGCGAAGCAGGATTCGTTTTGTCGAGGAAGAGCGCCTGCCGGACGGGTCGTATCTGAGCCGTTTCCCTTCCAGGCGGAAGGGAGGATCCCAGATGCGGGTGCGGGTGATCGAATACAAGGTGAAGAACCAGAAGGGCGAGGACGAGGTGGTCCGGATCATCACCTCGATTCTGGACTGGCGCCTGGCTCCGGCCGATGAGCTGGCGGGTCTGTACGCTGAGCGCTGGGAGTTCGAAACGACACTGGACGAGTTCAAGACGCACCTGCGCGGGGCGCGAACGGTGCTGCGCAGCCAGACGCCTGACCTGATCCGGCAGGAGATCTATGGGTTGCTGCTGGCCCACTTCTCGTTGCGGGGCCTGATGCACGAGGCGGCGGTACATGCAGGCAGAGATCCGGATCGGATCTCCTTCATCCACACCGCCCGCGTCGTCCGCCGCACCCTCCCGCGCTTCGCGGCCCTTCCCCCCTCAGGGGTGGAGAAACCTGCATTGCGCCGTACTGGCGGAGATTCTCCAGGAGGACGTCGGAGAGCGCCGGAGCCGGCAGGTGAATCGTGGGGTCAAACGAAAGCAGAGCCGCTATCCCGTCCGGAAGCGGAGTGACTGCTCCCGGACGGTGATGCGGACCCTTGAGGTGCTTAGGTAAACGGCATTGCGCG
>DASVTZ010000233.1 GCA_036387335.1 Longimicrobium sp. | reverse complement strand
TGGCCGAGATCGGGGAGTCGCTGGGGTGGCTCTTCGGCGCTTGCTGGCACTTGGACGGGGGCGTGCTTTGCGTGCGCCAGACGTGGTGCGCGCGTGCCTACCGCAGCACCAGCTTCGAGGCGGACAGCCGCGCGCACGCCTTCCACTCCGGCGAGGGGCTCCCGGGGCGCGTGTGGGCCACGGGGCGGCCGGTGTGGGTGGAGGACGTGCGCGTGGAGGTGAACTTCCCCCGCCACGCCGCCGCCGCCCGCGAAGGGCTGCGCGCCGCGGTCGCCTTCCCCTTGCAGTGCGATGGAAAGCTGTACGGAGTGCTGGAGTTCTACACGGACTGGCTGCGCACGCCCACCCCGGCGCTCCTCCCCGTCTTCGACCGGCTGGGCGAAGACATCGGGCGCTTCATGTGCGGGCACGGCGCCGCCGCCGGCGGGGAATAGCCGCACCCTTCGAGAGGAGAGCAGGCCGTGCACGGAATCGTGATGAACCAGTTCCGCCAGTACGTCACCGACCGCATGGGCCGTGACGCCTGGTTTCCGCTGGCCGAGGCGGCGGGCGTCCCCCCGGAGAACCACCGGCTGGACGGCGTCTATCCCGACGAGCAGATCGTCGCGCTGGTGCTGGCCGCCAGTCGCCTGACGGGGCGGCCGCTGAACGAGTTGCTGGAGGACTTCGGGGTCTTCATCGCCCCCGCCCTGCTGCGCGTCTACGCCCCGCTGGTCGACCCCGCGTGGCGCACGCTGGACGTCATCGAGCACACGGAGGAGACGATCCACACCGTGGTGCGCTCGCGCATGCCCGGCGCCACACCCCCCGCGCTCCTGGCCCGCCGCGTCTCCCCCGCCGAGGTGCGGATCGACTACCGCTCGAAGCGCGGCCTCTGCTCGCTGGCGGAGGGGATCGCGCGCGGCATGGCGCTCCACTTCGGCGAGGCGGTGGACGTGGACCAGCCCGAGTGCGTGCACAGGGGCGGGGAGCGCTGCCTGATCTCCGTGCGGCTGGTGGAGGGCGCGCCGGAGGCCTGAGCCGTGGTCCGGGGTGTGCAAGCGCGGTCCGGACCCCCGCGGCGGGCGTTCCCACCCGCGCGGCCATTCGAGCAGAACCGGAGTACCGATCGTGAGCATCCCGACGAACGAAGCCCTCCGCGCGGTGAACGATCCCGAGCGGGTCGCCGCGCTGCACCGCACCGGCCTCCTGGGCACCGACGCCGAGGAAGCGTTCGACCGCATGACGCGCCTGGCGGCGAAGCTCCTGCGCGTGCCCGCCGCCTTCATCTCGCTGGTGGACCACGAGCGCGACTTCTACGTGAGCGCGCACGGCTTCGGCGAGCCCCTCGCCACCTCGCGCGAACTCACGGGGCGCACCTTCTGCCACTACGCCATCGAGTCCGACCAGCCGCTCGTCATCAACGACGCGCGCGCGGACCCGGTGTACAGCCTCGTCCCCACGGTGGAGTCGCTGGGCGTGGCGGCGTACGTGGGCGTCCCGCTGCCGGGCCCCGAGGGCCACATCCTGGGCTCCTTCTGCGCCATCGACACCTCGCCTCGCGCCTGGACCCCCGACGAGGTGGACATCCTTTCGGAGCTCGCGTCCTCCGCGCGCCGCGAGATCGAGCTGCGCCACCGCACGCGTCTCGCCGAGGAGCAGACCCTGCGCCTGCGCGAGCTCGCCTCCGAGCTGACCGCCCAGGTCGCCGAGAACCGCGCTCTCGCCGACGCCCTCCGCGAGGCCCGCACGCCTGCGTAGGCCGCGTTGCCAGGGTGCGCGTCGCCCATTTTTGTCATCCTGAGGGAGCCGCATAGCCGGGCCTCGCCCCGCTCTCCCGACTGCTGCGGCGACCGAAGGATCTAGCCGGAGCAGGGCCGGGGACCGCGCGCGACCGCGAACCTCGCGCAACGCGCAGTAGATCCTTCGCTACGCGCCATGGTTCACAGCCCGGGCGAGGCCAGAGAGGCGCGTCGCTCAGGATGACAAAATTAGGGGGATTCGAAGCAGATGCGCGACCTGGACCGGGTGTTCCGCGGACTGGCGGGGTCCCGCTTCCGGAGCCGGTTTCGGCTGGGGGCGGCGGATCGCGCGTACCTGGAGGCGAAGGGGCTGCCCACGATCCTGGTGCACGCGGCGGATTTCGTGGCGCGGCGCCTGGCCCCCGCGAACCCCGTCAAAGACGGCAAGCAGACCCCCTTTCGCGGCCACCCCGTCTTCGTCGCGCAACACGCCACAGCCACCTGTTGCCGCGGCTGCCTCGAGAAATGGCACGCCATCCCCGCCGGCCGCGAGCTGACGGCAGAGGAGCAGGCGCACGTGGTGTCGGCGATCGAGCGGTGGCTTACTGGGGGGACGGGCGAGTAAACTCGCTGCAACAAAAGCACAAAGTCCGCCTTCGCGGACTCCTGGTCGAATGCCGCGCTTCACTAGCCCACTTCAGTGGGCTTCGCGTGGTTCCAGCCGGGGGATTTATCCCCCGGAATTCGGATGACGGCCGCTCAGCTCCTCACACCGCGCACGCCCCATCATCACACCCATCCGCGCCAGCCTGCGGCACGGCGGCGGATTCGCGGGCGACGGTCTCAAAGGCCTGGAGGAAGGCGGAGGCCGGCTGGGCGCCCTGCACACCGTAGCGCCCCTCGAAGACGAAGGTGGGAACCGCGGTGATGCCGAGCTGCCGCGCGTCGCGGATCTCGCCCATCACCTCCGCTACCCCCTCGTCCGACACCAGGTACCCACGCACCCGTTCGCCATCCATTCCCGCCGCGATGGCGAGGGCGGTGAGGACCGCGGGGTCGCCAATGTCGGCGCCGCGGGCGAAGTGGGCCTCGAAGAGCTGCTCCGCCAGCGCGTGCTGCACCGGCGGTCCGTACTCGTGCTCCGCCAGGCGCAGGAGCCGGTGCGCGGCGAGGGTGTTAGCCGCCAGCGCGCGGTCGAAGTCCATCGTGATCCCCTCCCCGCGCGCCGCCTCGGCGACATTGCCCGCCATCGACGCCGCCCCCGGCCCGAACTTCTCCTTCAGCGCATCCAGCAGCGGTCGCGCCGTCGCGGGGGCCGCGGGATCGAGCTGGTACGGCCGATACACGACCTCCACCTCACCCGCCCCCGGAAACGCCGCCAGCGCCCTCTCGAACCGCCGCTTCCCGATGTAGCACCACGGGCAGGCAACGTCGGAATAGATCTCGACCTTCATAGGGTCTCCAGGGAAGGGAAGTGCTGAACAGAAGTGCGTGAGTGCGTGAGTGCGTTAGTGCGCCTGGAGCCCAACGCACTGACGCACTCACGCACTCACGCACTTTTTCTCTTACGCCACCCGCAGAATCCTCTCCAGCGGCAGCCGGTGCTGCGGAAAACCCTCTTCCGCGCCGCGGCCGATCGCGACCAGGGCCGGGATGCGGACGTTCTCCGGCAGACCCAGGAGCGCCTTGACGGCGGCGGGGTCGAAGCCGGCCATCGGCGAGGTCTGGTAGCCGCGCGCCTCGGCGGCCAGCAGGAGGTAGCCGAGGGCGATGTAGCCCTGCCCCTGCGCCCACGTCTCGCGCTCGTCCTCGCTCTGCTTCGCGAACATGTTGCGGATGGTGCGCTGCGTCGCCACCTGCTGCTCGGGGCTCATCCCGGGGTGCACGATGGCGTTGAGGTGGGCCAGCGACTCCTTCATGTCCGTGTACAGGACGATGACGGCGGGCGCCGAGTGCACCTGCCGCTGGTTGAACGCGGCGGCCGCGAGCCGCTCCTTCATCTCCGGCGTCTCCACGACGACGAAGCGCCAGGGCTGCACGTTGAAGGCGGAAGGCGCCCGCCGCACCACGTCGAGAATCTCCTCCATCTCGTCGCGCGGAATGGGGACCGGCTCGTAGGCACGGATGGAACGGCGCTGCTCCGCCGCTTCGCGCACGCTCAGGAAGTCGATGCTGGTGCTCATCATGGCTCTATTCCCTCGGGTGAACTTTATGCTGCGTTTTGAGTATCAACTATACAAAAGGAAGTTGATTGCGTCAAGGCGTCCCTTTCGTCTATCGTAGAAGCCATGAATGCGCACACGCCGCTCTGCCCCCTCTTCCATCGCGCCGTCGAGCTGGTCGGCCGGCGCTGGACGGGCGCCATCATCTTCGTGCTGCTGAAGGGGCGCACGCGCTTCGCCGGGCTGCGCGCCGCGATCCCGGACATTACGGACCGCATGCTCTCCGAGCGCCTGCGCGAGCTGGAGCAGGAGGGCGTTCTGGAGCGGTGCGTGATCCCGGACACGCCGGTGCGCGTGGAGTACGCGCTCACCGAAAAGGGCCGCGCGCTCGCCGGCGCCGTGGACGCACTGGGCGCGTGGGCGCACGAGTGGCTCGATCATCCAGCCGAGCAGGCATCGTAACGGCATGGCTCACGCGGAGGCGCGGAGACGCAGAGAGAAAAGAAAAAGTGGTTCTCTGTGGCTTGCAGTTCCCTCTGTGCCCTCTGTGTGAGGCTTTTGCTGTTCTTTCTTCGCGTCTCCGCGCCTCCGCGTGAGACAAACAGGATGCATGGAAACTCCCCCCGCGCCCGTGAGCGCAGGGGGAGTTTTTCTTGAAGCCACAGAGGGTCAGCGGCGCGTGGGCGGCACCAGCTCGTCGACCAGGCGCTGCACGCGGTAGACGTTGCGGAGCGCCTCCAGGATGCCGGCCGAGTGCACCGAGATCGTGCGGTTCTGCGTCTCGTCGAAGATGAAGTTCCCCGGCAGCGACTGCAGGTTGCCGTCGAAGATCAGCCCCACCACCTCGGAGTTCCGGTTGATCATCGGCGAGCCGCTGTTGCCGCCGATGATGTCGTTGGTGGAGACGAAGTTGAACGGCGTCTCCAGCCGCAGGCCCGCCGGCGGCGTGTCCCAGCGCGGCGGAAGGTCGAAGTCGCTCGTCTTCTGGTCGAAGCCGTACGCGCGGTTGTAGAGGCCGTAAAAGGTTGTCTTCCACGGCATTATCGTACCGTTGGCTTCATAACCCTTGACCACGCCGTCCGCGATGCGCAGCGTGAAGGTGGCGTCGGGCGGCACGTCGGTGCCGTAGACCTCGTAGAAGGCGCGTCCCAGCAGGTTGCGCTGCGCCGTCTCGCGCACGTTGATGGCGGCCATCGCACGCTGCCGCGCCATCACCACCGGCGCCACCTGGCGGGCCAGGGCGATCACCGGGTCGGTAGAGGCCTGCACCGCGGCGGCGCCCCCGGCCAGGAGCTGCCGGCGCGCCGTGGTGTCCGCCAGGGTGTACGACGAGACGATCTGCGTGGCGGCATCGTCCGGCGAGCGGCCGGCGAGCACCAGGCGCAGCACCGAGTCCTGCGGCACGTTGCGCTGGGCCACGCGCAGCAGCTCCGCCAGCTCGATCACCTGCTCGCCACGCGCCGCCGTCAGCGGAGCCCCGGCCGCGCCGCGGAACTGCGCCTCGCCGCCGGCCGCGCGCACCAGCGCCATCGCCTGGCCCAGCGGACCCGAGTTGAGGTACGCGTTGTAGAGGAGCCCGGGAGCCAGCGCGCGGCGCTCCGCCTGGAACGCCGTGATCGAGTCCCAGGCGGCGCCGTAGCGGGCCGCGCGCGCGGGGTCGCCCTGCACGGACGCGCGGAAGCGGCGCTCCCAGTCCACCTTGCGGGCGAAGAGGGCAGGGTCCAGCGCCCCCTCGCGGCGGCCGGTGATCGCCTTGATGGAGTTCTCGATGCTGAAGATGTTGTCGCGCAGCTCCAGCCCCCGCGCCGGGTCCGCCTGGCCGATGCGCTGCAGGGAGGTGCGCTGCGCGTTCAGCACCGCGAGCTGCGCGGGCTGGGCGACGTCGCGAAGGTACTCGAGTTGCGCGTTCGTGAGCTGGCGCTGCGTCGTCCCCGGGTTGCCGACCACGAACACCGGGTCACCCTCGCGCGCGCCGGCGGCGCTCCAGCGGAGATAGTTTGCGGGGCGGAATGGGCGCCCGTTCTCGTCGTACACCCGGAACAACGCCATGTCCAGGTTGTAGCGCGGATAGTTGAAGTTGTCCGGGTCGCCGCCGAAGAAGGCGATCGCCTGTTCGGGCGCGAACACAAGGCGCACGTCGTCGAACCGCTTGTAGCCGTAGCGGCTGTACCGCCCTCCGTTGTAGAATTCCACCACCTGGTAGCGCATGCGGTTGGCGGAGTCCGGCCGCTCCAGCTCGCGGCGCACCGCCATCTGCCGGGACTGGCGCTCTTCCTGGGTCCCCTCGCCCACGCCCGCGGCCACCCGCTCCGTCACGTCCTCGATGGAGACAAGCTGCTCCACGAAGAGATCGGGAACGCGGCGCTCCTCGCCCCGCGTGCGGGAGATGAAGCCGTTGGTGAGCAGGTTCTCGCCCGCGCGCTGCACCGGGTCCAGCGTGGGGACGGCGCAGTGGTGGTTGGTGAGGAGCAGCCCCTCGGTCGACACGAACGACGCCGAGCACCAGGTGGCGAAGCGCACCACCGAGAGCCGCACGTTGTCCAGCCACTGCTGCGTGGGGCGGAAGCCGTAGGTGCGCTGGAAGTGCTCCAGCGGCGGGAAGTCGAAGGTCCACATCCGCCCCGTGTCGAACGGGCGCGCGCGGATGGTGTCGTACGACGACGCGGCCCGGGGCGCGGCGGGCGCGGCCGGGGCCGGCATCGGCTCGGCGGCGGGCATCGGGGCCGGCGTGGCGGGCTCGTTGGACGTGCGGGCCGTGCCGCACCCGGCCAGCACGGCGGCGAGCAGGAAGACGGTCGAACGCATCTGGATCATCACACGGAGCGGGTGGCTGGGAACGCGGGAACACGCGTGTCGCGGTCCGTGACGCAAAGGGAGAGCCGGAGCGACGTCCACGGGGAGAACCGGCGCCGTCTGTCCGCAAACGGTGACACGCATTGACCTCCCAGCGAAACATTCGTATATTCGCCATCTCCTTGCTGTTCAACGATGTAGCCTCGCCTCTCCGGGTCAATCCGGCACTCCGGCGGCCCCGCCTGTTCTGCGCGCGAAGGAGCATATGCGGCATCGACGTATAGAGGACCGGGAGCTCAGCCTGGTGCTGGCCACGCCCACGGGCTTCATGGGCGGCGACTCGGAGCTGCACGTGGCTTCGCCGCTTGCCGCCACCGTGGTCACGGGCCGCCGCGTGCAGCAGCAGCTGCAGCGCGAGGAGGAGCCGACGCCCTGCGTGGAAGACCTCGAGCTGCTCGTGCTCCTGGAAGCGTCGGACGGCGAGGGCGTGCTGGTGGCGGGGAGCTCCGCGTGCCGCGTGCCGCGTGGCCTGGAAGAGGCGGAGCTTCGCGACCGTGTCACCTGGGGCACCGAGGCGCTGCGGCGCGAGCGCGCGCGTCTCGCCAAGCGCCAGCTCCTGCCGGACCAGCTCATCGCCTACTTCGAAGCGCTCAACGCCGCCGAGACCGAGGACGGGGTGCTCTGCGCCCTGGCCGAGCACGCGCTGCGCATCGTGGGCGGCCACCGCGCCGAGGGCCTCGCGCGCGATGGCGAGCGCGGGATGCTACGCGCCCCGTGTGCGCCCAATGCGCGCCACGGCGAGCACCGCCTGTGCATCCTGTGGGACGAGGTGTTCGCCAAGCCCGGTCTTCTCGTGACGCTGGACGCCCGCGCGGACGGACGGGTGCCCGCCGCCGCGCCCCTCTTCGAGAACCCGCAGACGGCGCTGGTGGCGCACGTGCCCGTGGGCGACGAGGCGGTGCTGGTGCTCACCGAGCGGCGCGACGAGCGCATCTTCGAGCCGCAGGACTGGGACATCCTCCGCGCGCTGGCCCTGCAGGCCGAGATGGCGATCCGCCGGGTGCGGCTGATCGAGAGCGTCCGCGGCCTCTCGCTGACCGACCCGCTGACGGGGCTCGCCAACCGCCGCCACATGGAAGTGGTGATGGAGCACGTGTGGGCGGGCGCCACGCGCGGCGAGGCGCTGGCGCTGGTGGCGCTGGACCTGGACGGCTTCAAGGAGGTCAACGACCAGAGCGGCCACGCCGCCGGCGACCGCCTCCTGCGCACCGTGGCCGAGGCGCTCCGCCGCGAAGCCCGCCGCTCCGACGTCGTAGTCCGTTACGGCGGCGACGAGTTCCTGGTGATCCTCCCCGGCGGCGACGGCGCGGGTGCCGAGGCTCTGGTGGAGCGCGTCCGCAAGCAGCTCATCGGCCGCGTGGAGGTGAGCGCGGGCGTGGTGACCTACGACGGCAGCTTCGACAGCGCCGAGCAGATGATCCGCGAAGCGGACCGCCGCCTCTACGAGGCCAAGCGCCGCCGCGCCGCCCACCTGAACCCCCTCCGCGTCCGCGGCGGCGCCCGCCCCCCCGCCATCTGACGTTCGGCGCACGCAAACACCAGAAGAGGCGCGGAGGATTAATCCTCCGCGCCTCTTCGCATCTCCGTCCCCGCCGCCGCACCCTCACCATCGAAACGCCCCGACCCCCGTAGGGGCAGCCCCATGTGGCTGCCCGTGTCCCGCGGTGCGCCGTCGCCTGCCCAAGAGCGAACGAATTCGCCGCTGGAACCACGCAAAGACCGCCTTCGCGGACTCGGGTCTAATGCCACGTTCCTCTAGCCCACTTTAGTGGGCTTCGCGTTGTTCCAGCCGGGGGATTCATCCCCCGGCGCGCCATCCCCCGGCGTGCCGTCCCCCGGCGCTCATCGCCCACGCCTCGCCAATCACCCCCCCGACGCCCCCGCCATCGCCCCCCACCCCGCGGTCACGTCCTCGTGCAGCCGCTCGAACCCCGGGAGCAGCCCGCACTCGGAGAAATCATCATCGTCCTGGTCCTGCGCCTCCGGGGTATCCAGCACCGCCAGGAACGCGTCCACGACCTCGGGATCGAACTGGGTGCCGGAGCAGCGGCTGAGCTCGGCGCGGGCGTCGGATTCGGAGTACGCCTCCTTGTAGCTCCGGCGCGTGATCATCGCGCAGTACGCGTCCGCCACGGCCACGATGCGCGCCGGCATCGGGATCTCGTTGCCGCTCATCCCGTCCGGATAGCCGGTACCGTCGTAGTGCTCGTGGTGGTGCAGTACCACCTCGGCCACGTCGTGCAGGGCGGGGACGTTGCGCAGCAGGTCGTGGCCCACGCGCACGTGCGCCCTCATCAGCTGCACCTCCTCGGGGAGGAGGGGGCCCGGCTTGTTGAGCACGCCGTCGCTCACCCCGATCTTCCCCACGTCGTGCAGGAGCGCGCCGTAGCACACCAGCGCGCGCTCGTACGCGGAGAGCTCCAGCCGCGCGGCGATCAGGCGGGCGTAGCGCGAGGCCAGCTCGCAGTGCCCGTGGGTGTACGGGTCCTTGGCCTCCACCGCGTCCGCCAGGATGGTGACGGTGTGCACGTACGCCGTCTGCAGGGCGCGCTCCAGGTGCCGGTTCTTTACCGCCACGGCGGCCTGGTCGCCCACACTGATGAGCGCCTCGATGTCACGGTCGTCGAAGTCGCCGTCCGTCTTGTCTGCGGCGATCACCACCCCGTCCAGGTTCGCGAGCAGCACCACCGGCGCCGCCACGCAGTTGCGGAAGCGGATCCCCTGCTCGCCGTCCACCGCGAAGCGCTCCTCCGTCTCGGCCTCGTTGCAGACGATGGTGTCGTTCTTGTCGAGCGCCTCGCGGCACAGCTCCGCCAGCGTGGGCGGCGGCGGCCCGCCGACCATCGCGTCCACGTCGATCTCAGCGCGCACGCGCAGTGCCCCGTCTGGCCGGCGCGCGGTGACGTACACCCCGCGCGTTGCGCCGCTGATCGTGAGGCAGGCGCGCAGGATGAGCGTGGACACGTCGCCGCTGAAGAGGGCGCCGTGGATCTGCCTCATCGCCTCCTTGAGGCACTCCGCGCGCTGCCGCTCCCGCTCCGCGTTCCAGCGCTCGGCGTCCAGCTCCGCCTGCATGCGGTGCGTGTGGCCGCGCGCGTCGTTCAGCGCGTGGCGGAGGGTCTCGATCTCGCGCTCGTCCTCCACCTTTTGCGCTTCGATGTCCCGGTACGCCTCCGCCGCCCCCTGGAGGTGCGCGATTACCGGATCGTCCGAGTGAGGGAGTTCTGATTCGCTGGTCGCCATGGTCCGTTCCGCCGGGTGCAGGATGTGCCTGCGAATGAGGCATTTCACGTGCCGGACCTTCCTTGCTGCTCCCCCACGCGGTAACAGGTGAGTTGCACCCAGCGCTGCCGGAGAGCGCCACGACGACTTGTTCTACCCGGCGTTGTCAGGCGGAGGCGGGTGAGGCCGGCCCGCCGCCTTCGCGCTCCCGGCGCATCTCGTCCACGTCCTCGGGGGACCACTCCTTGAGGCGGTCGATCTCGGAGCGGATCTCGGGGTAGGTGGAGCGGGAGCACTCCAGGCGGCGCTCGCGGGCGGCGTACGCCACGCCGCGCGCCTCGTCCCAGCGCCCGGAATCGGCGTACGCGTGGATCAGCGCCTCGTACAGCACCGGGTGCGGGTACTTGTGGAGGAGCTGCTGGAGCCGCGGGATGGCGTCGCGGCGCGCCTGGGCCGTGGTGAAGTCCATCTCCATCACCTCGTCGGTCACCTCGGCGCGGCGGCGGAGGAGGTCCACCAGTTCGGGCGGATACGAGCGCTTGTCGTACTCGCCCATGGAGCGCTGCTGCGGCGTCTCCTTGCCGAACACGAGCCGGTTCAGGAACGAGTCGCTGTCACCGCTCCCGGCGTTGTCGGTAATCCGCTGCTTGAGCCACTCGCGGATGCTCATGGATGCCTCGTTGGTGTGGAGAACGATGGGCGGCGGTGGAGCAAGGTACGCGCCGAACTGCGGGGAGTGCGGTAGTGCGTTAGTGCGTTAGTGCGTTAGTGCGTCGACGCCTGCCGCGCCCCCCATCCTGTCATCCTGAGGGAGCCGCCCACACGAGCATCTGCGGCGCACCCCGGCCTCGTGCGGCGACCGAAGGATCTAGCCGACGAGGCGCGAGGACCGCGGGTAACTACGAACCCCTCGTTACGCGCAGTAGATCCTTCGCTCCGCGCCAAAGTGTGGAGCACGGGCAAGGGCAGAGAGGCGCGTCGCTCAGGATGACAAAGAGGAAGAGGGTTGGTCGCGGCCCCATTCCCCATTCCCCATTCCCCATTCCCCATTCCCAGCGCACTCACGCACTCACGCACTCACGCACTTCCGTGCCTCACTCCATATCCACCTGCCGCACGTCCAGCACCTCCGGGAGCTCGGCGAGCTGCTGCAGGACCTCGGCGGGGATGCGGCCGTCGACGGTGATGGCGGCGAGGGCCTCGCCGCCGACCTGCAGGCGCGCCTGGTGGTACTCGGCGATGTTGACCTCCGCCTCGCCGAGGAGGGTGCCCACGCGGCCGATGACGCCGGGGACGTCGCGGTTGCGCAGGACGACCAGGGTGCCGCGCGGAGCCACGTCCACGCGAAAGGCGCCGATGCGGATGATGCGGCCGTGCGTCTCCCCCAGCACCGCGCCCGCCACGCGGATGATGCGGTCGCCCGCCTCCATCCGCAGCTCCACCTCCTCGCCCAGCTCCCCGCGCCCCGCCACGTGCGTCGATGCCGTCTCGATCCCCCGCTCGGTGGCGACGTGCTGCGCGTTCACCAGGTTGATGGCGCGGCGGTCCACCACGTCGCGCAGCGTGCCCTGCAGCGCGGAGAGGAGGAGGGGGCGCGGCGCCTGCTCGCCCCGCGGACCCGTGTAGCGCAGTTCCAGCGCGCTCACCGCGCCGGGGAGGAGGGCGCGGCCCAGGCGCCCCAGCCGGTCCGAAAGCGCCAGGAGGGGACGCAGCTCGCCCCACCCGGAGCCACCCACGCCCGCCGCGTTGATCGCCGCGCTCAGGTCGCCGGTGACCAGCGCGTCGCGGACGGCGGAGCACGCCTCGATGGAGACGCTGCGCTGGGCATCGCTGGTGGACGCGCCCAGGTGCGGCGTCAGGATGAGGTTGGGGATGGAGCGCAGCGGGTGGTCGGCCGCCAGCGGCTCGCCGATGAACACATCCAGCGCCGCCCCGGCGATGCGGCCCGAGGTGAGCGCGTCGGTGAGGGCATCCTCGGCCACGATGCCGCCGCGCGCCAGGTTCATCACGATCGCCCCCCGCCCCAGACGCGCCAGCTCCGGCGCGCCGATCAGCCCCACCGTCTCCGCGGTCAGCGGCGTATGGACGGTCACCACGTCCGCGCGGTCCATGGCGTCGGAGAGGCGCTCCATTCGCTCCACGCCGAGCTCCTCGAAGCGCGCGGGCGGTACGAAGGGATCGTAAGCGATCAGCGTCATCCCAAAGGCGCGGGCCCGGCGCGCCATCTCGCTCCCGATGCGCCCCAGCCCGATGATGGCCAGCGTCCGTCCGCGCAGCTCGGAGCCGCCGAGGCGCGAGCGGTCCCAGCGGCCGCCGCGCATGGACTCCACGGCGACGTGGATGTTGCGGACGAGGGAGAGGAGCACGCCGAACGCCAGCTCCGCAACCGAGACCGTGTTCCCGCCCGGCGCGTTGATGACCGCGATCCCCAGCTCCGTCGCCGTCTGCAGGTCGATGTTGTCGACCCCCACGCCGGCGCGGCCGATCACCTTGAGCCGGTCACCGGCCTGCAGGAGCTCGCGGGTGACGCGTGTGGCGCTGCGTCCGACGAAGGCGTCGTACTCGCCGATCTCCGCGATCACCTCGTCTAGGGGGCGCGTCGGCTTCTCGTGGACCTCGATGTCGGGGTGCGAGCGGAGGTGGGCGAGCCCCTCCGGATCCACCTCGTCGGTCACCAGCACGCGGAAGCGGCTCATCGCAGCACCTCGTCGATCACGTCCAGCAGCGCGTCCAGCTCTTCCACCGTGTGCTCTCCCATGTGCCCGATGCGGATGGTCGAATCCTTGAGCTTGCCGTACCCGCCGCCGATCGTCCACCCCGCCTTCGCCAGCCGCGCGACGATCTCCGGCGCGGCGACGGGCCCGTCGATCGCCAGCGTGGTGACGGTCGGCGAGCGGCACCCCTCGGGCGCAAAGGGGCGGATGCCGCGCTCTTTGGCCCAGGCCAGGGCGCGCTCGCGCATGGCGTCGTGGCGCGCGGCGCGGGCTTCGACGCCCTCCGCGGCGATGCGCCGCGCCTGTTCCGCCAGCGCGTAGACCAGCGACAGGGCAGGGGTGGTGGGCGTCTGGTGCTTGCGCCAGAAGCGGTCGTACTCCGGCAGGTCGAAGTAGTGGCCGCGCCCCGGGATCGTCTCCGCGCGCGCCATCATCCGCTCCGACGCCGCCCCGAACGCCAGCCCCGGCGGCAGCGCCAGCGCCTTCTGCGAGCCGGTGAGGAGGAAGTCGAGCCCCCACGCGTCCATCTCCACCAGCGCGCCGGCTACGCTGGTGACGCCGTCCACCAGCAGGAGGATCTCGTCGCCGGTGTCGCTTTCGGCGGCGCGCACGGCCTCGGCGATCTCGCGCACGGGGTTGAGGACGCCGGTCGATGTTTCCGAGTGCGCGACCGTGACCGCGTCGAATCCGCCCGCGCGGAGACGGCGGTGCACTTCGGCGGCGTCGTGGGCCTGGCCCCACTCCACCTCGTACGTCTCCACCTCGCGCCCGCAATCGGCCACCAGGTCGCGGAAGCGTTCGCTGAACGCGCCGTTGACGAGCGAGAGCGCGCGGCGGCGCACACCATTGCGCACGGCGCCCTCCATCAGCCCGGTGGCCGAGGAGGAGGCGACGTACACCGGGCGCTCGGTGCGGAAGATGGCGCGGAGCACGGGGTCGCAACCGGCCAGGATCGCGGACATCCCGGACCCGCGGTGGCCGATCATGGGCTGCGTCATCGCGGCCAGCACGTAGGGGTGCACCTCGGTGGGGCCGGGAAGGAAGAAACGGCCGAACGCGGTCATTCGCTCGTCGAGACTGGGTGCGCGGGTTTCGGAGGCGGGAAGGTCGAGCGTGGGGCGGAGATCCGCAAGAGGATGGCTTGGGAAACCGCGGGTCTCAGGCGGAGGCGCGGAGACGCAGAGAGAACAGCAGAGGCGTCACGGTTGGTGCAGGAGCCGGTCGCCGCGCTCCAGCAGGGCGGCGAAGGGGGAAGCGGAGAGGCGCGCGCGGTCGGCGGCGTCGGCGGCAAGGGAGAGGACGGGGGCGAGGCTGGGGTCGCGGAGGACGAAGTCGGCTCCGGCGGCGACGGCTTCTCGAAAGGCGATTCCCATGTAGGCGGCGAAGGCGTCGACGGCGGGGCGCGCTTCCAGGTCCGTGGCGCCATCGCCCACCATCAGCGCGGGGCGGGGAAGGGACCACCCGCGCAGCACCGCCTCCTTCCCGCCGCTGCGCGCCAGCGGCGATGCGTCGTCGAAGCCGGCGTACTCGCCTGCGTCATCGAAGCGGACCGCGACCGCACGCACGTCATCTTCCGCGATCCCCAGCTCGGCCGCCACCGCCAGCACGGCAGGGAGGAGGCCGCCGGAGACGACGCGCACCGTCTTTCCAAGAAAGCGCAGCCCGGCAACCGTCTCGCGCGCGTCGGGCACGAGCGCGGCCACGTAGTCGCGCCCCAGCGCCTCCACCTGGGCGCGCGTGGGGCGGATGATTTCCAGGCGGCGGCCGTAGACTTCCTCAAGCGGGAGAGTGCCTTCCATCGCACGCTCGGTCAGCTCCCGGATCTCGTCGGCGTGGGACCCGGCAAGCTCGTCGATTCCCTCCACGTGGGCCAGCGTGGAGTCGCAGTCGAACACGACGGTGGCGAAGCTCACGCGCCCTGGAAGCCCGCGGGCACCGAGAGGGAGAAGACGGAGCCCTGGCCGGGCGTGGAGCGCACCCCGATGTCGCCGCCCAGCCGCCGCGCGAGCTGCCGCGAGAGCGCCAGTCCGATCCCCGTGCCGCCGTAGCGCCGCGTCGGCGAGCCGTCTACCTGGCGGAACTCGTCGAAGATGCGCTCCAGCTGCGCCGCGTCGATGCCGATCCCCGTGTCCTCCACCTCCCAGACGACGCGGTTGCGGGTGCCGCCGCCGGCCTGCGCCTCCTCCGTCCATGGCGAGCCGGCCACCATCCGCACCCGCAGCGTCACCTTGCCGGCCGGGGTGAACTTGAAGGCATTGGAGACCAGGTGCCGCAGGATGCGCAGCACCAGCGACGGATCGGTGCGCACCGGAACGGACACGTCGGGAACGTCGAAGATCACCTCCACGCCCGCGGCGGGATCGGGCGAGACGTTCCCCTGGATGCCGTGCAGGAGCGCCACCGCGTCGGTCGTCTCCGCCTGCACGGGAAGGCGGCCGAGCTGGAGGTGCGTCAGGTCGAGCAGGTCGTTGATCAGCCCCAGCAGCTCGGTGCCCGACTCCTCGATCTTGTCCACGGAGGTGCGCTGCTCCTCGCACAGCTCGCCGCTGATCCCCTCGCGCAGCAGGTACGTGTAGCCCAGGATGGCGGTGAGCGGGGTGCGCAGCTCGTGGGAGATGTTGGCCATGAACTCGCCCTTGAGCCGCCGCGCCTCCTCCGCCTCGCGGTAGCGCGCCTCCAGCTCCACGTTCTGCTGGCGCAGGCGGCGGTTGGCGTCGGTGAGGTCGGCGATCAGGTGCGCCTTCTCCGCCGTGGCCGAGAGCTGGTCCGCCACCAGCCGCAGCAGCGAGCGGTCCGTCTCGCGCAGCGTGTCCGAGGTGCGGAAGTAGAAGGTGATCGCCCCCTCCGGCGCCTCGCCCGTGACGAGCGGCAGGGAGACGGAGGCGGTGAAGTCCAGCTCCCGCGCCACCTCCCACCAGTCCTCCAGCAGCGGGTCGCTGTGGACGTCGAACACCTCCACCACCCGGTTCTCGGCCACGGCCAGCCCGGTGGGCCCGTTTCCCACCCGCACGCGAAGCTGGTCCAGGTGCTCGGCGTACCGCGCGGGCCAGTTCCACTGCGCGGCAAGGCGCAGCTCGTCGGGGGTGTCGCGCACGAAGACGCTGGCGAAGGCGGCGCCCACCAGCGGCGAGACGCGCTCCAGCGCCAGCCCGTACACCTCGTCCGGCGAGCTGGCCGTGAGGAAGGCGTGGGCGATGTCGTACGCCGCCTGCAGCTCCCGCGGGGAGGCTTCCCCCACCGGGATTGGCGTGGCGACTGGGGATTCGGGCACGGGAATCTCTCTTGACGTGGACGGAGCGGGGTCCTACTCTTGGGGCCGTCCGGCGCCGGAAACCAGCGCGCCGGTTCTCACCTCAATCACAGGAGCTCCCGGGTGAACAAGTCCGAAATGATCCAGCAGCTGAGCAGCCGCGCCGACATCCCGCGTACCGAAGCGACCAAGGTGGTCGACGCGCTCTTCTCGGTGGAGGACGGGATCATCACCGAGGCGCTGCGGAACGGGGAGAAGATCACCATCACCGGGTTCGGCAGCTTCGAGACCAAGAAGCGCGAGGCCCGCACGGGCCGCAACCCGCGCACCGGCAAGGAGATCCAGATCGCCGCCTCCACCAGCGCGGCCTTCCGCGCGGGGAAGGGCCTCAAGGATCGCCTGGGCGCCTGAGCCCAACCCGGACCGCGTTGCGGAGAGCCACGGCAGGGTGCCGTGGCTCTCGTCGTTTCCGCGCCGGAGCCCCCTCTCGTGCCCCGCAAGCCGCCCCGCGGTGAGCGCCACGCCCCGCGGTGGGGCTCGCTCCACCCGCTCCTGGACCTGCACGGCCTCACCGGCGACGCCGCGCGCGTGCGCGCCGACGCCTGGCTCCGCGCGCGCCACGCCGACCGCGCGCGCACCGTGGTCGTGATCACCGGCCGCGGCAACCGCTCCCTCGGCCCGCCCGTGCTCCTGGGCGAAGTGGAGCACCTGCTGGCCGAGCTGCGCGGGAGCGTGGTGGAGAGCTACGCGTTCCTCCCCGGAGGCGGTGGCTTCCAGGTGGAGCTCACCCGCCCGCCCCCGCCTCCGCGCACCCTGGCCGAAGAGCGCGTGGCAAAGCGCCTGCGCGCCTCCTCCCCCGACCTCCTGCGCCGCGCGGAGGAAGCGCTCTGGGAGCTCGGAATCGCGCCCACACCGGCGTTGCTCGACGCGGAGATCCAACGGCTGTCGCGGGAGGAGTCACGGGGCCGAACGGAGGGCGAAGAGTAGTGTCCGGGCGGGGTGGAGCGCAAGGCGGGCCCTCACCCCCGCTCGTTCCTCGCTGCCCCCTCTCCCGATAACAGGAGAGGGCTCCGCCCTCGCCGTTATCGAGAGAGGGGGCGTGGTTCGCGGAGGGCCCCCTCCCCCCGGCCCCCTCCCCCGCCTGCGGGGGCGCAGGGCGGGTGAGG
>DASVTZ010000232.1 GCA_036387335.1 Longimicrobium sp. | reverse complement strand
ACGCCTGGGACGTGGACGGCGTGCGCGGCGTCCGCTCCGAGCTGCGCGTGAACAGCGCCCGCCGGCCCCCGCTGGACCAGGTCGGCGGCCGCCGCGCCTGACGCGCCCCCCACCCCAACCCTCCCCCACGCTCCCCCGCGTTCGGGGGAGGGCAGGGGTGGGGGCCCTGAACCCGTGCCCGCCACCGACCTCCCCACCCGCTTCCGCGACCGCCTGCGCGCACTCGGCCTCGATGCCGATGCGCACGTGCTGGTCGCGCTCTCCGGCGGGATGGACTCGGTGGTGCTCCTCCATCTCCTCCGCTTCACCACCGACCTGCGCGTGACGGCGGCGCACTTCGACCACGCCATGCGCCCCGCCAGCGACGCCGATGCGCGCTGGGTGCGCGGCCTCTGCACGGCGTGGGGCGTGCCGCTGGTGGAAGCGCGCGCCGCGGAGCCGCTGCGCACCGAGGACGACGCACGCCGCGCGCGCTACCGCTTCCTCCGCGAGGCGCAATCCACTGAAGGCGCCACCCACCTCGCCACGGCGCACCACGCGGACGACCAGGCGGAGACGGTGCTCTTTCGCGTGCTGCGCGGGACGGGAATCGCGGGGCTCGCGGGGATTCCGGAGCGCGGCGAGGGCGGCCTGGTGCGCCCGCTCCTCCCCTTCTGGCGCGCGGAGCTGCGGGCGTACGCGCGCGAGAACGGGTTGCGCTGGCGGTGCGATCCCACTAACCGGGCGCTCGGACCGGCGCGCAACGGCATCCGCCACGACCTCCTCCCGCGTATCGAAAAGACGATTGCGCCCGCCGCTCGCCGCGGCCTGGTGCGCCTGGCCCGCCTCGCGCGCGCACACGAAGACGAGTGGGCGGTGCTGGCGGAGCGCGCGGCGGCGGAGTGCGTGAGGTGGGAAGGGGCGGGGGCCGCGCTTGTTCGGGACCGGCTCGCGGCTTATGATTCGCCCGTCGCGGCGCGCGTGGTGCGCGGGGTGCTCCGCCGCTTCGGCGTGGTGCCGGGGCGCGCCGGAACACGCTCGGCGCTACAGTTTATCACATCCGCACCGAGTGGACGCGTCCACCTGCTCCCCGGCGGCACCCACCTGATCCGCAGCGACCTCGGTCTGGCGCGGGTGGAGCCCCTGGACGACGCGCCCCCGGCCGACCGCTCCCTGGTGATCGGCGGCGGCGAGGGGGAGGGGACGCTGCGGGTGGGCGGGCGCGAGATGCGCGTCCGCTGGGGCGCGGGCGGCGAGGGGGTCACCTTCGCCGCGCAACGCCTTCCGCTCACCCTGCGCGGCTGGCTCCCGGGCGACCGGATGAAGACCCGCGCGGGGACGAAGAAGCTCAAGAAGCTCTTCCTGGAAGCGCGCATCTCCCGCCCGCAGCGGGCGCGCGCCGCGGTACTCGCGGACGCGGAGGGGCGCGTGCTCTGGGCCCACGGGCTCGCCCGCGCGGCCGACGCCGAGCCCCTTCCGGGCGAGGCCACGATCACCATCTCGATCACCGATGCCTGATACGGATCTGACCCTGGCCCGCACCGGTGGCCGCAAGCTCACACGGATCGTCTACAGCGCCGAGCAGATCGCGGCACGCGTGGAGGAGATGGGGCGGCAGATCGCCGCCGAGCTGCCCGCCGACGAGCCGGTGCTGGTGCTGGGACTCCTCAAGGGGTCGTTCATCTTCCTCAGCGACCTCGTCCGCGAGATCACCCGGCCGCTGCAGGTGGACTTCCTGGTGGCGAGCAGCTACGGCAGCGGCACCACCACCAGCGGCGAGGTGAAGCTGCTGTACGATCCCAACGCCGAGTTCAGGGACCGCCACGTCATCGTGGTGGAGGACATCGTGGACAGCGGCACCACCCTCAACCGCCTCCTCCCGATGCTGGAGGAGCGCGGGCCGCGCTCGCTGGAGGTGTGCACCCTCCTCCACAAGCACGTCGCCACCACGCTGGTGAAGGAGCCCCGCTGGGTAGGGTTCGATGCTCCGCACGAGTTCCTGATCGGCTACGGTCTGGACCACTCGGAGGACTTCCGCAACCTGCCGTTCATCGGGAGCCTGTAGGCCGCGCCGCATCTAGCGGCACGGAACAAGTACGCGTCGCGGAGGCGTCCTTATCGGGCGCACTTCCGCGCAGGGAATAGACATGGCAGAACGCGAAAACGGTTCACCGAAGCCACCCACCCGCTGGGGGCGTGCCACGCGCACGGCCACCTTCTGGGGCGCCATCGTGCTGGTCTCCATCGCCCTGGTGTCGCTCAACTCGGGGCGCGCCACGCCGACCGCGGAGATCGACTACACGCAGCTCCGCAAGCAGATCGCCGCGGGCAACGTGATCGAGGCGGAGTTCGTGGGCGAGCGCGAGCTGCACGGAAAGACGCGCACCCCGCTGCAGACGGGGCGCGGCGCCGCGGCCAACCAGTTCACCCTCCTCCTTCCGCCCAACGCCTCCGAAGAGCTGATCAAGGAGATGAACACGGCGGGGATCAAGATCGGCGCCTCGGAGCCGAACATGGACTGGGGCGTCACGCTGGTGAAGGCGCTCCCCTGGCTCCTGCTGATCGGCTTCTGGGTCTTCATCTTCCGCCAGATGCAGAGCAGCGGGAACAAGGCGTTCCAGTTCGGGAAGAGCAAGGCCAAGCTCCTCACCGGCGACACGCCGCGCGTGACGTTCGACGACGTGGCCGGCGCTGTGGAGGCCAAGTTCGAGCTGCAGGAGATCGTCGAGTTCCTGAAGGACCCCAAGCGCTTCTCGCGGCTCGGCGGGCGCATCCCCAAAGGGGCGCTCCTCGTCGGTCCTCCGGGAACGGGGAAGACGCTGCTCGCTCGCGCCGTGGCGGGCGAGGCGGGGCGGCCTTTCTTCTCGATGTCCGGCTCTGACTTCGTGGAGATGTTCGTGGGGGTGGGCGCGTCCCGCGTGCGCGACCTGTTCGAGCAGGGGAAGAGCCACGCGCCGTGCATCATCTTCATCGACGAGATCGACGCCGTGGGACGGCACCGCGGCGCGGGGCTGGGCGGCGGGCACGACGAGCGCGAGCAGACGCTCAACCAGCTCCTGGTGGAGATGGACGGCTTCGAGGCCAACGACGGGGTGATTCTGGTCGCGGCCACCAACCGTCCGGACGTGCTGGACCCGGCGCTGCTGCGCCCGGGCCGCTTCGACCGCCAGGTGGTGGTGGACGCGCCGGACGTGAAGGGGCGCGAGGCGATCCTGCGCGTGCACCTGCGCAAGATCCCCACGGCTCCGGATGTCAGCGTCCCGGTGCTGGCCCGCGGCACGCCGGGGATGGTGGGCGCGGACCTGGCCAACCTGGTGAACGAAGGCGCCCTGCTAGCCGCCCGCCGCAACCGCGACATGGTGTTCATGGCGGACCTGGAGGACGCCAAGGACAAGGTGATGCTGGGCGCCGAGCGCCGCTCGCTGGTGATGCGCGAGGAGGAGCGCCGCCTCACCGCCTTCCATGAGGCGGGCCACGCGGTGTGCGCGCTCAAGATCCAGGGCAACGACCCGCTCCACAAACTGACCATCGTGCCCCGCGGCCGTGCGCTTGGCCTGGCCTTCACGCTGCCGGAAGACGACCGCGTCTCGGTCACTCGCCAGGAGCTGGAGGCGCAGCT
The DNA here is from genome assembly GCA_036387335.1 of Longimicrobium sp. NCBI lineage: Bacteria > Pseudomonadati > Gemmatimonadota > Longimicrobiia > Longimicrobiales > Longimicrobiaceae > Longimicrobium > Longimicrobium sp. Next base: position 5,318 of record DASVTZ010000232.1, on the reverse strand, counting down.
GGCCATGTGCTACGGCGGCCGCATCGCGGAGGAGCTGGTGTTCGGGCGCGAGCGCGTGACCACCGGCGCCTCGAGCGACATCCAGCGCGCGACGGGTGTGGCGCGGCGCTACGTGACACAGTGGGGCCTTTCGGACGCGGTGGGCCCAGTGGCCATCACCGAGAACAGCCAGGAGGTCTTCCTGGGCCGCGACTTCGGGCAGCGCCGCGAGGTGTCCGAGAAGATGGCGGAGCTGGTGGATGCCGAGGTCGGGCGGGTGCTGAACGAGGCGCTCGAGCGTGCCCGCGCCACCATCACCGAGCACCGCGACCTGCTGGACCGCATGGCCGTCGCCCTCCTGGAGCGCGAGACGCTGGGCCGCGAGGAGATCGACATCCTGGTCGCTGGCAAGGAGCTCCCGCCCATGCGCCCGGAGCCGACCTACGGCCCGCCGGATCTCCCGTCGTCGCCGCCCGCCATCAAGGACCGCCCCTCGATCGGGGTGGAGGGGTTGAAGCCGAGGCTGGCGTAAGGAAGTGCGTGAGTGCGTTAGTGCGTGAGTGCGGGGGGATGCCGAACCATTCGGGCATCCCCCGTCCTTTTGTCATCCTGAGGGAGCCGCCCCGCGAAAGTCCGCGATGCGCTTCGGACTTCTTGCGGCGACTGAAGGATCTAGCCGGTGCTGGGCCGGGAATCGCGCCGCACACCAGTCCCCTCGATACGCGCAGTAGATCCTTCGCTCCGCGCCACAGGCTGGTGAACGGGCGAGGTCAGTGCGGCGCGTCGCTCAGGATGGCAAAATGGGGGCGTATCGGCTGGCTGCTTCACTCACGCACTCACACACTCACGCCCTCACGCACCATCTCCCCCGGCCCTGGCCCGCGCGCCGAGCCCGTCTTACTTTCGGCGAGGCACCCCACTTCTCCCCGCACCACTGGGCACTTGGCACTCGGAACTGGGCACTGGCTCCTCCCCCGTCGCGCGCTGTCGCTGGATCGCCCGCTGGTGATGGGCATCCTGAACGTGACGCCGGACAGCTTCAGCGACGGGGGCCGGTTCCGTGGCGCGGGGCCGGCCCTCGCGCGCGCCCGGGGGATGGCCGCCACCGGCGCCGATCTGCTCGACGTCGGCGGCGAGAGCACCCGCCCCGGCGCCGCCGAGGTCAGCGCGGAGGAGGAGATGGAGCGCGTGCTTCCCGTCATCGAGGCGATCCGCGCGGAGCTGGACGTGCCGCTGTCGGTGGATACGCGCAAGGCGGAGGTCGCCCGCGCCGCGCTTGAGGCGGGGGCCGAGGTTGTGAACGACGTGTCGGCGCTGGGCGATCCGGCGATGGCGGAGGTGGTCGCGCGGGCGGAGGCGGGGCTGGTGCTGATGCACATGCGCGGCACCCCCGCCACCATGCAGTCGCACGCGTCCTATTCCGATGTGGCGGCCGAAGTGGCGGCGGAGCTGGCCCCGCCTCTCGCCCGTGCGCGCGCGGCGGGGATAGACGAGGAGCGCATCGTGCTGGACCCGGGGATCGGGTTCGCGAAGACGGCGGATCAGAACGTGGAGCTGATCGCGCGGCTGGGAGTGCTGGCGCGGCTGGGCTATCCGCTGCTGCTGGGGGCGTCGCGCAAGGCGTTCATCGGCGGGCTGCTGGGCGGCATCCCCGCGCACGAGCGCGATGCGGGGACGGCGGGTGCGTGCGTAGCCGGGCTGGCGCGCGGCGCCCGCATCTTTCGCGTGCACGACGTGCGCACCGCCCGCCACGCGCTGGACGTGGCGTGGAGCATCCTCCGCATCCCCGCGGAGGCCGCATGAACGGGTGGACGGGACGCTTCGGCTTCCTCACCCCCGGGTGGACGGACCTGCTGGAGATCGCCATCGTGGCGGTGCTCTGCTACCGCATCCTCGTCGTGCTCGCAGGCACCCGCGCCATCCAGATGCTCCTGGGGCTCTCGTCGCTCGTTGCGCTGTACGGCGTCGCGCGGCTGATCCACCTCCAGCTCATCGAGTACCTCCTGGAGACCTTTTTCCGCTTCGGCGTCATCGCCGCGCTGATCGTCTTCCAGCCCGAGCTGCGCAGCGCCCTCGCGCACCTGGGGAAGAACCGTCTTTTCGGGGGCTTCACGCGCCTGGAAGGCAATCAGGTGGCCGAGGAGATCGCCGAGGCCGCCGAGGAGCTGTCGCGCAACAAGACGGGCGCCATCATCGCCGTGGAGCGCGGCGTGGGGCTGGGCGAGTACGTGGAGACCGGCACGCCGCTGCACGCGCGCGTCTCCTCCGCGCTCCTGCAGAACATCTTCACCCCATACTCCCTCCTCCACGACGGCGCAGCCATCATCAGCGGCGACGAGATCGTGGCCGCCGGCTCCATCCTCCCCCTTACGCAGTCCCCCGTGACGGACCGCACCCTGGGCACGCGCCACCGCGCCGCCCTGGGCCTCTCCGAAGAGACCGATGCCCTGGTCGTGGTCGTCTCCGAGGAAACGGGTGTGATCTCCCTCGCGCACCGCGGCCGCCTGGAGCGCGGGTTCACGCCGGACCGGCTGCGGGACCTGCTGCGCGGGGAGGTGCGGGCGGCGGGGTGAGGTGGGCCCTCACCCCCGCTCGTTCCTCGCTGCCCCCTCTCCCGATAACAGGAGAGGGCTGCGCCCTCGCCGTTATCGAGAGAGGGGGCGTATGTCGTTGCGGAGCGCGAAGATCCGGTAGGGGCGCGATTTATCGCGCCCGTGCCCGCCCCCGCTCCACCGCCCGCATGCCAACCCCGAAACCGGTAGGGGCAGACCTGCGTGTCTGCCCACCCTCGCCCCGGCCCAAACGCCCGCTTCTGCGCGCAGAAACCTCGTAGGGGCCGCCCCGCGTGGCTGCCCGTGCCCGCCCGCGCACCGTACCCAAGCAATCGGCACGGATGCACGCGTGCCCCCAATCCCCATTCCCCAATCCCCATTCCCCTCTTCTTGCCCCCACCGCCACGCCGCTTTACAATCCCACCCCATGGATTCGGCACAGGTTGCGGCGCGCGTACACGAAGTCAGGGAGAGGATCGAGCGGGCGCGGGAGCGCGCCGGGCGCTCTGATCCGGTCACGCTGGTGGCGGTCACCAAGACCCATCCGGCCGATGCGGTGCGGGCGGTGAAGGCGGCGGGGGTCGCTGACGTGGGCGAGAACCGCGTGCAGGAGCTGGAGGACAAGGTCGCCGAAGTCGGGCGCGAGACGGTCGGGTGGCACCTGATCGGGCACCTCCAGCGCAACAAGGCGGGGAAGGCGCTCCCCCTCTTCGACCTGATCCACTCGCTCGACTCCCTGCGTCTTGCCGAAGCGCTCTCCGCCGAGGCCGTAAAGCGCGACGTCGAAGTGAGGGCGCTGGTGCAGGTGAACGCGTCGGGGGAGGGGACCAAGGGCGGCTTCGAGCCGGAAGCGCTGGTGGAGGGCGTCGGGCGGATCGTGGAGATGCCAGGAATGCGGGTGGAGGGGCTGATGACGATGGCGCCCTTTACCGGCGACGAGCAGGTGGTGCGCGCGGCGTTCCGGCGCACGCGCGAGCTGCTGGACGAGGTGGCGCGGCAGGTGCCGGGAGTGGCCGGGCGGCAGCTGTCGATGGGGATGAGCAACGACTTCGAGATTGCGGTGGAGGAGGGGAGCACCCTCGTTCGCGTGGGCTCGGTTCTCTTTGGGGAGCGGGGATGATCGATCTTACACCGCTCGACGTTCGCAAGAAGAAGGGCGACTTCCGCCGCGTGATGCGCGGGTACGACGCGGAATCGGTCGACAACTTCCTGGAAGTGGTCGCCAGCCGCATGGAAGAGCTGGTGCGGCAGAACAGCGCGCTCGCCGGCAAGGTGGACGCGATGTCCGGCTCCATGGCGGAGTACCGCGACCGCGAACGAGCGATGAACGAGGCGCTCGTCTCCGCCCAGCAGCTGCGCGAGGACATGCGCGACCAGGCCCGCCGCGAGGCCGAGCTCCTGCTGCGCGAGGCGCGGTCGCAGGGGGAGCGCATCGTGTCCGACGCCAAGCGCCAGGTCTCGCTCGCGCTGGAGGCGCTGCGGCGGATCCAGGGGCAGCGCGTGCGCTTCCTGCGCATCTTCCGCGCGATGGTGGAGCGGCAGCTCGGCGAGATCGAGCAGGAGGAGGGCCTCACCGCCACCCTCACCCGCCTGGAGGCGGAGGGGCAGGGCGAGCGCGGCGGCGCTGAGGCCGCCGAGGGCGAGGGCGGCGATGGGGAGAGCTGAGTGGCGGAGCTGAGGGAGCGGATCGCGGAGGCGGTGGCGGCCATCCGGGCGCGCAGCACGCTGAAGCCCGACGCGGGCATCATCCTGGGGACGGGGCTCGGCGGGCTCGCGGACCGCATCGAGGTGGAGACGGAGATCCCCTACGCGGAGATCCCGCACTTCCCGCTCTCGACCGTGGAGTCGCACACGGGGCGGCTCCTGCTGGGGACGCTCGGCGGCCGGCCCGTGGTGGCGATGCAGGGCCGCTTCCACCGCTACGAGGGCTACACCCTCCAGCAGGTGACCTTCCCCGTGCGCGTGATGCGGGCGCTCGGCGCGGGGACGCTGATCGTCTCCAACGCGTGCGGGGGGATGAACCCCTTCTGGAGCCCCGGCGACCTGGTCCTGATCGCCGACCACATCAACCTGCTGGGCGACAACCCGCTGATCGGCCCCAACGACGACTCGCTTGGTCCCCGCTTCCCGGACATGTCGCAGGTGTACGACCGCGGGCTGCAGGCTCTGGCGCGCGAGGTGGCAATGGAGCGGCGCATTCCGCTGCGGAGCGGGGTGTACGTGGCCGTTCCCGGGCCCAACCTGGAAACGCGCGCCGAGTACCGCATGCTCCGCACGATGGGCGCGGACGTGGTGGGGATGTCCACCGTCCCCGAGGTCATCGTCGCGATCCACGGGGGGATGCGGGTGATGGGCGTGTCCATCATCACCGACGCCTGCCTGCCGGACGCGCTGGAGGTGGCGGACATCGAGCGGATCATCGCCACCGCGCGCGCCGCGGAGCCGGGGCTGACGGCGCTGGTGGAGGGTGTGGTGGCGCGGATGTGAGGCGGGCCCCCTCCCCCGCTCGTCAGCTCGCGGCCCCTCCCCCAAACTGCGGGGGAGGGGCGTTTTGCGTGGGGTGGTGCGCCAGCGCGTGCGGCGGTGCGCGGGAGGGCACGGGCAGCCACGTGGGGCGGCCCCTACGAGGTTACGGTGCATGATACGGGCTTCGCGGTGGGGGCGAGGGTGGGCAGACACGCAGGTCTGCCCCTACGGGTTTCGATGTAGACAGGCGGGCGGCGGAGCGGGGGCGGGCACGGGCGCGATGAATCGCGCCCCTACGGTGCATGGCGTCGCAGACGTTGT
>DASVTZ010000231.1 GCA_036387335.1 Longimicrobium sp. | reverse complement strand
CACGCTGGCGTTGCAGAGGGCGGAGGGGGGTGGTGGGTCTGGGGATAGCCGAGTTGCCGGTGACACCGGTCCAAGTTCCGGCGGTTGAAACCGCTGCAACAACCGCGGGAAGCCTGCCTTCGCAGGCTCCGGGGGGCGGGGGGGTGCGCGGGGGCGGGCACCGGCGCCCGGGTCACCGGGGGCGGGCACCGGCGCTGGGTCGCCGGGGGATAAATCCCCCGGCTGGAACTACGGGAAGCCCACTGAAGTGGGCTCGCCCGCCGCAGCCAGTCCGCGGAGGCGGACTTCGTGTGGTTCCAGCGGCGAATTCATTCGCTCCTGGGAAATGCAACAGGGGCGGCGCCACACCTGGCGCCGCCCCCGCTCTTCGTCTCGTGCATACCAGCGCACTCACGCACTAACGCACTCACGCACTTCCCTTCAAACCGCCGCCCCGGACGGAACGAGAGCTTCTGTCAGCTTCCCGGCGTTCGTCCGCCCCGGCCGCCCGGGGACGACGGCATCAGTTGGAGCGCCGGTCCAGGCGCGGCTCGCCCGAGATCATCTGGAACGACCAGTCGAAGATCATCAGCGAGCGGTTCTGCTGGTCGCTCCCCAGGATCTGGGCGCGGACCACGCCGTAGTGGGTGCGTCCGCCTACGATGAAGGCGAGCACGTAGCTGCTCTCCGGGTTCAGCGCCACCGCCGTGGTGGAGTAGCCCGCGGCCGGGGCCGTGGTCACCGCGACGCACTCCGGGCCGGAGCCGGGGCCGCACGCCAGGGCCGTGGTACGCCCCGCGTCGGCGATGCGGGTGCCGTTCAGCGGCACGATCCGCCAGCCGGTGCCGTCGCGCTCCAGCCGCCAGTGCGCGTCGGCGGCGGTGCCGCTCACCACGCTGGCGGTGCCGGTGGTGACGTTGTAGCGGAAGCCGCTCTGCGCCGCGTTGGAGCTGAGCGCGTAGATCAGCTCCGAGCTGCGGTCGGGGCGCGGGATGGCGGTGACTTCGGCGCTCAGCGAGCTCACACGGCCGAGCGTGTCCACGGCGGCCAGGCGGTAGCCGTAGCTGTGACCATTCGCCGCGTTCAGGTCAAGGTAGCCGTTCCCATCCGACTCGCCGACCGGGTACAGGTAGTCGCTGCGCGTGTCGATGCGCGTCAGGAAGACGCGGTAGCGGCCGACGTTGGCGCCGTTGGACGGATCGGTCCAGCGCAGGAAGACGGCGCTGTCCAGCGCCACCGGCGTCTCTAGCCGCGGCGCGGCGGGGATGTTGGTGGCCGGCACCAGGATCACCTCGCGCGTGTCGCTGGTCGTCTCCTCGTCCGTCTCCTCGTTGACGGTGGCGACGTAGTACTCGTACGTGGTCCCCGGCGCCACGTTGCGGTCACGGTAGGTGCACCCGTTCTCGGTGCACGACGTGACGGTGGCGATCAGGAAGAAGCCCGAGCCGCTGCTGCGCTTCCCGTAGACGCGAAAGGGCTCCTGGTCCCAGTCGCTCGGCGGGAGCCAGGTGAGGTCCACGGCCGGGTGCCCCACGGACTGGCCGTTGGCGGTGAACCCTTCGAAGACCCACGCGTACTCCGCGAGGAGGTCTTCCGGGGCGCCGGGCCGGTCGCCCACGAAGATCGTTTCGTTGTCGCACGCGCCGGCGCCGAGCAGGAGCGCCGCGAGTGCGGTGATGCGGAAAGAGGTGCGCATGGTCGTGTGGTGCTGAAGGGTAACCTCGGTCGGGTGCCGCCATCCCCAAAGGCAACGCCCGTTCCGCGCGCGGCCAATTTTACAACTCCATGCACGACAACGCGTTCCGTTTTCGCGCCTCCCTCGGTCCTCGCGTCGCTGTCCGCGCCAAAGGAAAACGGGCGTCCTGCCTTCAGGACACCCGTTCCGATTCAGCTTCCCAAACAGCGGCCTCACGCGGAGACGCGGAGGCCGCGGAGGAGCTCTCTCTGCGTCTCCGCGCCTCCGCGTGAGCCCTGCTGTTACGGACTCGCCCGGTTCAGATTCGCCCGCGGATTGGTGCGGGACTCCTCCGGCCGGTCGATGCCGAGGTTGCGCTCGTTGTAGTCCGCCTTGAGGTCCGGCAGGTCGATCAGGTGCACGCGCATCGCGAACGACGTGTTCCCGTTGGGCGCCCGGAAGAAGTCGAAGTTCGCCTCCCAGCGGTACAGGTCGCGCTTGAAGTGCAGCGAGTGCGCGTCGAACTCGCCGGAGGTGAGCGAGTACTGCGTGCCCCAGCTCACCGCCCAGTTGCGCGTGGGGAAGAAGGTCAGGTCCCCGCGCACCGTCTGGTCGCCGCGCTCGAAGCGGCCGGGCTGCACGTCGCCGGTGGCGCGGCGGGTACGGGCCAGCGAGTAGGTCAGGTTCAGGTTCCAGGGGCCGCGGCCGGCCTGCTGGTTGTTCCCCGTAAAGGTGGCGCCGCCCGGCGGCCGGGCCGGCTGCGCGCCCGCCGTGTCCGCCGTGCGCCCGCGCTGCTCCGCCGGACCGCGCTCCTGCTCCGGCCGCCCGCCGAAGCCCAGCCGGCGGAAGAGCGCCGAGTTGGCGCCCAGGGAGAACGAGGTGTTCAGCGAGGTGAGGTACGGGCTGAACGCGCCGCGCGCCAGCCGGTTCCCCTTCTGCTGGTCCGCGAACAGGTCGTGCGAGGTGGTGAAGGTCAGCCCCCCCAGCAGGTCCGACCGCACGCTGTTGGTGATGGCATCCGTCTCGAAGCGCGGGATCAGCGAGTCGCGCTGCACGAACGAGTAGCCGATCGCCGAGGTGTTGATGGAGAGGAGCGTGACCTTTTGCGCATCCCCAGGCGTCGCCGCGTTCCCCCGCGACCGCGCGGAGTCCGCCATCGAGTCGCCGCGCACAGGGCGCGGCTGGCGGACCTTTCCCTCGAACGTCTGGTTCAGCCCGATGGTGATCTGGTTGACCGTCTGCCCCACCTGCTGCCCGAAGAGCGCCCGCTGCACGTCGCTCTGCGCCCCGCTGGCCGCCGGGGAGTAGGTGTACGACACCGTGGGCGTCAGGTGGTGCCGGAACGCCGAGTACCCCGCCACGCCCGGGAAGAAGCCGTACAGGTCCGTGCTCAGCCCCGCCCCGAAGTTGAGTCGCGCGGGTCCGGGCACCAGCGTCCCGTACACCTCCCTCAGCGAGTCGGCCAGCTCGGCCCCGCCGATCGTGTCGCCGGGCGCGAGGATGGTGTCGGCGCGGATGTAGTTGCGCTGAAGCGAGATGGTGGGCGTAAGCCGCGTGGAGCCGATCAGCGAGATCTGGTACCCCGTGCTCGCGCTGATCGCCATCGTCTCCCGCGTGCGCCCGCCCAGCGGAGCCAGCCCGCCGGAGATCGGCCGGTTCCCGAGCCCCAGTCCGACCGTGTCCAGCGCCCCCTGCTGGTCCAGCCGGTCGAACTGGTACTGCACCGCGGTGCTGATCGCCAGGTCGCCGAACTGCAGGTTGGGGCTGGACGAGATGTTGTACTGGTCCGACTTCGGACGCCGCTGGAGGGGGTCGCCCGGATCGAACGAGCTCCCCTGCGCGCTCACGCCCAGGGTGAGCGTCGCGTCGTTGTACCAGCGCCGCTGGTCCGCCGATGCCGCCGGAAAGAAGGTGAACGGCTCGATCGTCAGGCCCAGGCTGGGGGTCAGCGTCTTGTCGTCGTTGGCCAGCGACTGCCGTCGCCCCACCGTCATGTTGAAGTTCCCCCAGTCCAGCTCGCGCGTGACGGCCAGGCTGGAGTTGAGGTCCTGCGTCTGGCGGAGCGGGTCCACCGTGCGGTTGCGCTCGAAGCTGCTGCTCTGCGCGTAGTCCAGCGAGGCGCTCAGCGAGGTGCGCTCGTTGGGGCGCCAGCTCGTGCTGCCGTTGAGCGTGTACGTGGCCGACCCTTCGTTGAGGGCGTAGCGCGTCAGCCCCACGCGCCCGTCCAGGAAGCGCCGCCGAACGCGGTAGTCCAAGTTGGCGGCGAGCTGCGTGTACGTCCCGCTCCGCCACCCCGTGGCCAGCGACGCGCCCATGTACGGGTTGATCGCCCAGTAGTAGCCCACGTTGCTGATCTCGCGCCCCGTCCCCCGGTCGTTGCGGCCGGGCGAGTGGGTGCGGAAGATGTCGTTCAGCTCGAACTGCGGCACCAGGAATCCGCTGCGCCGCCCCTTCTCCAGGTCCTGCACGATGAAGGGGAGCGCCATCACCGGCACGTTGCGGAAGTACAGGTACGCCGGGCGACCCACCAGGATGCGGTTGCGGATCACCATGATCCGGTCCGCCTTGAAGTGGTACGCCGGCTCCGGCCGGTCGTCGGACGTGAACTCGCTGCCGCGCGCGTAGATCCGCCGCCCCTGGTCCTCGGCCGTCACGTCGCCGCGCACCAGCCAGGTGGCGTTGTCGGTGATCTTGGTCTGCGCGCCGCGCACGGAGGAGCGCTTGTTGGCGAGGTCGTAGTACATGGTCTCGCCCGAGATCGGCTCCCCCTCGCCGCTGACGCGGGGGGTTCCGTAGGCGGCCACGAAGTCGGTGCGCTCCTGGTAGACGAGGGAGTCGCGCGCCACCAGCGTCGTCCCCTCGCGCGTCACCTGCGGGTCGCCGCGCAGGCGCAGGATGCGCTCGGTGCCGTCGAACTGCGCGCTGTCGCCCGCGTACTCCACCGGGACGTAGCCGCTCAGCTTCAGCAGCCGGTCCACCAGCGTGTCGGCCGGAAGAGTGCGCGCGGAGGTGTCGCGGCGGGCCGTGTCGCGCCGGGCGCTGTCGCCGCGCACGGGCCGGGCTGGCGGCGTGGTGTCGCGCCGCACCAGGCCGGTGGGGAGGGTGTCGAGCTCCTCCCACGCCGGACGCGCCAGGGCCCACCCCCGTGCGCCGGGGCCGCGGGCGGCCTGCAGGGCGGGGATGGAAAGTGCCGCGGCGGCGGCACACGCTAGAAAGACTGCTCTATGATTCACGCGTTCGCTGCGAAAGGGGTACGGCTGAAAGGTCGCTGTCCCGGGCGCGGAACGGAACCCGTCCGCGCCCCGCCCTCACCGATTCTTCACGCGCTCGCGGCGGTCGCGGCCGCCCGGCGCCGCGTCACCATCCGCGAGAGCACGATGCTGAACTCGTAGAGGAAGATGAGCGGCACCATCATCATCAGCGTCAGCGTGATCACGTCGCCCGGGGTGAGCAGCGATGCGACCACGGTGATGATGAGGATGGCGTGCTTCCGCTTCGACGCCAGGAACTCCGGCGTCACCAGCCCCAGCGCGGAGAGGATCAGGATGACCACGGGAAGCTCGAACACCGTGCCGAACGCCAGCAGCACGCGCGTGACCACGTCCAGGTACGGCCCGATGGTGATGGCCTGCTCCAGCGCCTCGGTCTGGAAGCCCATGGTGAACTTGAGCGTCATCGGCAGCACCACCGTGTACGCCGACCACACGCCCAGCGCAAAGAGCACGAGCCCCATGTACAGCGCCGGCACGATCACCCGCTTCTCGTGCGGCAGCAGCGCCGGCCCAAAGAACGCCCACACCTGGTAGATCAGCACGGGCGAGGCGAGGAGGAGCCCCACCACGATCGCCAGCTTCACCGTGATGAAGAACGGGTCGGTGGGGCTGAGATACTTGAGCCGGCTGCCGTTCAGGAACGGGTGGATCGGTTCGATGAGGATGCCGAGCACGTTCAGCTTCATCACGAGCATGAACCCGGCTCCCGCGCCCACCACGACGGCGAGGAGGCTCCACAGCAGCCTCCACCGCAGCTCCTCCAGGTGGTCCAGGAACGGCATCTCGTCGCCGCTCGGGTTCTTCCTCTTCAGCATCCGTGCTCCGAATATGTGCACCACGGCGTCGCCGCCCCGGCAACCCTATCGTGATTCATCACGCCCGCCCTCCCCCGCCGTTCGCCCTCTGCGGCGCCCCACCAAATCTGGTGGGGCATCACCAGGAGCGAATGAATTCGCCGCTGGAACCACGCGAAGTCCGCCCCATTTGTCATCCTGAGGGAGCCGCCCACCCCAGAGCCCGCGTTCACCACCAAGCTTGCGCGGCGACCAAAGGATCTAGCCCGCGTGGCAAGAGGCCCGCGCCGACCCGCCGTGCCCTCGTAACGCGCAGTAGATCCTTCGCTACGCGCCAGAGGTCGCAGCCGGGGCAAGGACGGTGAGGCGCGTCGCTCAGGATGACAAAAGAGGGTGACCAGACGCTCGGGCAAACCTCAGCGCCCTCTCCTCTGCGTCTCCGCGCCTCCGCGTGAGGCAAGGCGGTGGAAGCCCGCCAGAAACGCGGAGCGAGGACGCGCACGCGCCCCCGCCCGATCCATCACTCCCCGCCGCGGCATGCATTTACCCCGCGTCGGCCGGTTCGGTTTCCTCTTCCGGCTGAAGCGGAAGCTCGCGCTGGTGCCGCCGAACCTCCGTCTGCACCTCGCGGTCGGCCAGGTCGCGGAGCTCGCGGTAGAACTCCTCGGGATCCTGGAAGTTGCGATAGACGGACGCGAAGCGCACGTACGCCACGTGGTCGCGCGAGCGGAGCCGGTCCATCACCATCTTCCCCAGCTCCTCCGACGTGACCTCCGCCTCCTCGCGGTGGTCCAGCTCCCGCTCGATCGCCTCCACCAGCGTGTCGATCTCGGCCGGCGTGATCGGCCGCTTGGCGCACGCGATCTGGATGCTGAGCAGCAGCTTGCGGCGATCGTACGGCTCGCTTTCGCCATCGCGCTTGTGCACCGTGAGCGGGCGCTCTTCGATGTACTCGTACGTGGTGAAGCGCCGGCTGCACCGCAGGCACTCGCGGCGGCGGCGCACGGCGCGCCCCTCGCGGCTGGTGCGCGAGTCGACCACGCGGTCGTCGCCGTGATGGCAGAAGGGGCAGCGCACCGGCTTCCCGTCAGGAGCGCGGAGGCGCCGCCAGCTCGCGGCGCGCGTCGGCGGCCTCGGGGCTGCGCGGGTAGTCGGCGATGATGCGGTTGAAGCGGGCGCGCGCCTGCGTGCGGTTCCCCCGCCCCGCCTCGATCCGCCCGATGCGCAGCAGCGCCGCCGGGGCGCGCGGCGAGGTGGGGTACGTGTCCACCACCCGTCCGTACGCCTCGATGGCGCGCTCCAGATTCCTTCCGCCCGCGTACGCCTCGCCGATGTTGAACTGCGCATCGGCGGCGCGCGGGTGGCCGGGGGCGGCGCGCAGGAACTCCTCGAAGCCGGCGCGCGCCGCGTTCACCGAGCCGCGGCGCAGGGCGCCGAGCGCGGCATCGTACATCTCCTGGGCGGCCGGGTCGCCCGCGCCGCCGGCCGGCGCGTCGTCGGCGCAGTCGGCCGGGGCCGCGGGGGGCGGGGCGTTGCGGGCCGCCTCGGCGGCGGCGTCGCGGGCGCGCCGCGCATCCTCCTCGCGCGTGGCGATCTGCTGGCGGAGCTGGGCGAGCTGCTGCTGCCCCTGCCCCGTCAGCTCCTGGATCTGCACGAGCTGCCGCTCGATGGCCACGAGGCGCGTGGAGACGTCGCCGCGCAGGCGCACGTTCTGGTCCGTGAGCGAGTCCAGCAGCGCCTGGTTGCGGCGCAGCACGTCGCGCAGGAGCTGCTCCTGGCTGGACTGGTCCCGCTGCATCTGCGCCCGCAGGTCCTGGATGTCGCGCTGCGTGGCCAGGCACCCGCCCAGGAGCGGAACGGCCAGCAGCACCAGCGCCGCGCGCCTCATCGCCCGCCTCCCGGCGCGGAGGTGAGCTGCCCGCCCACGATGGCGAATTCGGCCCGGCGGTTTCGCGCCAGCGCGCTCTCGTCGGCCCCCTCGTCCAGCGGGCGCTCCTTGCCGTAGGACAGCGTGGTGAAGCGCGACGCGTCAATGCCGTACGCGCCCAGCCACGCCCTCACCGCCTCCGCGCGGCGCTGGCCGAGCGCCAGGTTGTACTCCGTGGAGCCGCGCTGGTCCGCGTGCCCCTCGATGCGCAGGCGGATGCTGGGGTTGGCGCGCAGGATGTCCGCCTTGGCGCGCAGCTTCGCCTCGGCCTCGCCGCGGATCTCGTCGCTGTCGTACTCGAAGAAGATGATCTCGGTGAGCGCCTCGCGCACGGGCGCCAGCGCCGTCTCGCGATCCCGCCGCTCGCGCTCGGTGCGGTCCGCTTCGGCCCGGTTCGCCTCCGCGCGCTGCCGCGCCTCCTCCTCCAGCCGGATGGAGTCCACGCGCGCGCCGGCGCCGGTGGTGCTCCCGGCCGTCGTGCTGTCCGTGCCCGGCCCAGTGGCCGGCGGACGCTTGCGGCAGGCGCCCATCGCCAGCGGGATGAGGGCGAGGGCTGCGGCGTGGCGAAGCTTCATCTGCGGGATCTCCTGTCCGGTAGGTACGCGACGCGGCCGCGTGGGCCGCGCGAGGGGATACGTTGGGGCGATGCGCCGTCCGGCGCTAGAGGATGGCGAATACGACGCGCAGCACGGCGATGGCGGCGCCCAGCCCGAAGCCGCGCAGCAGCGCCTGCCGCCAGCGCGCCCGCTCGCCGCCGTAGTCCAGCCCGGCCAGGATGAAGCCGTAGGCGCAGAGGCGGAAGACGAACTGCGCTGCCAGCGGCCCCACGACGGTCAACAGCGCGAGCGAGGCGAGGATTCCCGTCGCGAAGCCGGCCAGCAGCCCGTACGCGCCCCAGAGCAGGCGCGCGCTCCAGAGCGGGCCGGTGCCAGATTCGCTCACGAGCCGGCGACTGAAGTCGCTGCAACAACCGCGGGAAGTCTCCCTTCGGAGACTCCGCGCACGGGCCGGACGCTCATCGCCGGAGTCCGCGGAGGCGGACTTCCCGCGGTCGTTGCAGCGGTTTCAACCGCCGGAATCCTCACTGCCCGCCCGCGCGCATCAGCACCGGCGACCAGTCCGGCAGGCCGTGCCCGCGCCCGGCGAGGAGCTTCCGCACGCGCCCCGTCTTGGTGTCGAGCACAAATAGCCCGCCGCCGTCGCGGTCGGGCGAGGAGAAGACGAGGTGGCGGCCGTCGGGGGCCCAGCTCGGGTCCTCGTTGCGGCCGCCGCTGGTCAGCAGGCGCGGGCGGTTCCCGTTGGCCTCCACCATCGCGATCTGGTGCACGCCGCCCACGCGCGTGTGGAATGCGATGCGGTTGCCGACCGGCGCCCAGTCCGGCGACGTGCTGTAGCCGCGGTTGCCGTAGGTGTAGTCGGATACCAGCCGCGCCTCTCCGCCGTTGGCGCTCATCACGTAGATCTGCGGCTCGCCCAGCCGGTCGCTGACGAAGGCGATGCGCGCGCCGTCCGGCGAGAATGAGGGGGAGAGCGAGTCCGAGCGGCGCCCCGTGGTCTGCTGCCGGAATCCGGATGCGCCGATGGTGGCGATCTCCGTGTTCCCCCCCGCCGAGGCCGCGAAGGCGACGGTGCGACCGTCCGGCGCGTACGACGGGGTGATGTTGAGGCCTTCGCGATTCGATAGGACGCGGTCCGCGCCGCTGGCCAGGTTGCGCTCGTACAGCGCCGGCATCCCGCCGCGGTACGAGGTGTAGGCGATCCGCCCGCCGTCCGGCGACCACGCGGGCGAAAGGGCCAGCGAGCCGTCCGAGGTGAGGCGCGTGACGTTCTCGCCGTCCGAGTCCACCAGGTAGATCTCCTTGGAGCCGCGCCCCTGCGTCACGTAGGCGATGCGCGTCGCGGCGATTCCCGGCTCGCCGGTGGCCCAGCGAACGACGGCATCGGCGGCGGCGTGCACGGCCATGCGGAAGCGGCGGTCGCTCGCGGGCGGCAGGTCGAAGCTCCCCTCGCCCTTGGTCTGCCCGTAGACGGCGTCGTGGAGGGTGAGGCGCAGCGTGCTCCCCCCGGCGCGCGGGGCGAGGGTGCCGGTGAGCACCCAGTCCGCGCCGCGCTCGCGCCAGAGGGCGACGTTCACCGGGTCGCCCGCGCGGGCGCCGGTGGCCGCCGCCAGTTTGAACTGGTCGCTGAAGTCCAGGTCGCGCCGCACGATCTCGCCCGATTCCGCGGCGGCCTCGGCCAGGTCGCCGCCGCCGCCGAAGGGGAGCACGACGAAGCCGGACAGGTTCCCGACCTCGTAGGTGGCGCGCAGCCGCACGACGGTGGTGGTGTCCTGCGCGGCGGCCGGGGCCGCGAGCGCCAGGGCAAGGGCCGGGAGTGCGAGGTGGCGGATGCGGATCACGCGATCACTGGGCGTTGGGAGCCATCTCCACGCAGAGCGGGAGCGACTCGCGGTTGAACTCGGCGGGGATCGGCCCGAATGCCTTGCGGAGGGCGGCCTGCTCCACGGACTCGATCAGCGCCATCTGGAAGGCGATGCCGCCGCCGCGCTGCCGTTCCACGTGCACGTCGTCCACCGTCCCGTCGCGGAACACGGTGAAGCACACGTCCGCGGCGCCGGTGTTCCCTTCAGGGCGGCGGAAGAAGCGCCGCACCTGGCGCGGGATGTTGTTGCAGTACTCGGGCGACGGGCAGCGGATGCCAGCCGTGCGGATGTTCACCCCCTCGCCGCCGGGCGAATTCGCCTGCGGATTCCGCCCCGTGGCGGCGCCCCGCGTGCCGGCGCCCGCGCTGCGCGGTCCACTTCCGGCGCCGGTGCTGGTGCCGCCCGCCGCCGGTGTCGTGGTGCGCGCGCCCGACTTCGCCGCCTCCCTGTTGGACGCGCTACCCGGGCGCGAGGTTGCGTTGGGACGCGCGGGAGTTGGACGGGCGGGCGTGGCCGCGGGCCGGGCGGGCGCTTTGGATGCGGGCTCGGCCGCTTTCGGCGCGGGCTCGCGGCGCGGCGGCGTGGGCGCGGCCTTGGGAGCGGGGGCCTTGGGCGCGGGCTCCGCTGCCTTGGGCGCAGGCTCGCGCGCGGGCGGCGTCGGCGGGACCGGCCTGGGTGCGGGCGGCGTAGGCTTTGGCGGAGCGGGCGCGGGCGGCGCAGCCTTCGGCGCGGGCTCGGGCGCGGCGGGGGTCGATGCCTCCGCGGCGGGCGCGGGGTTGGGCTCGCCGGCGGGGGCGGGGCCGCCTTCGTTGGGCGCGGGCTCCTCCGCGGGCGGCTCGCCCAGCGCGGAAGGCGGCGGCGAGACGATGCCTACGCTGTACACCACCACCTTTTCGACGGGCGGCGGCCCGGCGGCGGCGGCCAGCGCGGCGATCCCCACGATCGCCAAGTGCAGCGCGACCGAGGCGGTGAGCGCCGCGCCGGGGCGCCCGCGTGCACGCTGCCGCCGTACCCACATCGCGCTACCGCCCCCCCGCCGGCCGCTCGGGCTCGGCGATGAGGCCCACGGTGGCGACGTTGGCCCCCTTCATGGCGCCCAGCACCTGCACCACGCGCCCGTACGGCACCGCCTCGTCCGCGCGCAGGTACACGTTGTCCGCGCCGCGCTCCTTCACCAGCAGCGGGAACTGGACGGTGAACTCCTCCCACCGCACAGCCGCCTGCCCCACGAAGATGGCACCCGTCTTGTCGATCGACACCACGACGCCTTCCGGCGAGGCGACGGACTGCGTCTGCGCGCGTGGGATGCTGACCTCCACGCCGCCCTGCATCATCGGCGCGGTGATGATGAAGATCACGAGCAGCGTCAGCACCACGTCCACCAGCGAGGTGACGTTGATCTCGGCGCTGTAGCCAAGGTCGTGGCCGCGTCCCCGCCCGCGCCGGCGCGGCACTAGATGCGCCCCTCGCGCGCCAGCGTGGCGATCAACTCGCTGCTGATCCCCTCCAGCTCGCCCATGAAGTCGTTCAGCTTCCCCGTGAGGAAGTTGTACGCCATCGCGGCCGGAATGGCGACGACCAGCCCGCCCGCGGTGGCGATCAGCGCCTCGGCCACGCCGGGAGCCACGACGCTGATGCTGCTCGACCCTTCGCGCGCCACGCCCATGAACGAGTTCATCACCCCGATCACGGTACCCAGCAGCCCCAGCAGCGGCGAGACGGTGGCGATGATGGCGAGCCAGCCCACGCCGCGCGCCGCGTCGTCGCGCTCCTCGCCCTCTTCCTTTTCGAGGACGATGCGCAGCACCTCGAGCTGCGCCGGCGACAGGCCGCGCACCTCGCTGTTGGCGCGCGCCGCGCCGGGCCTCATCTCGCGAAAGAAGCCCAATCCGCGCTGGAAGAGGCGCGTGAAAGGCGACGCATCCATCAGCGTGACCGCGTGGTAGGCGTCCTCGGTGGTCTGCGCCCCGCCCACGCGGCGCATAAAGGTGTCGCTCTCGCCCCGCAGCCGGCGGAACTGGAGGATCTTCCACACGATCACCGCCCACGAAATGAGCGAGAGGATCGCGAGGACGGCCATGATGATCTGGGTGGACGGGCTGCCCTCCGCCACCATCTGCCAGGCGGTGCCGAACTCGCTGTGCTGCGTCTGGATGATCATTCCGATGGGGTCTGGTCTTGGGGGGAGCCGTCCGGCTCCAGCTCGAACAGGTAGCGCACGGTGTCCAGCACGCCGGTGCCGCGCCCGTTGCCGGCGGCCTGGCGCAGGCGAACGGTGGGCGCGTGGAGCAGCTTGTTGAGGAGCGAGCGGGTGAGCGCGTCGATCGCCTGCTGGTCGCCGGCCGACAGGTGTTGCAGCGAGCGGAGGGCCCGCTCCACCTCCGCCTGGCGCACCCGCTCGCCGTGGTCGCGCAGCGCGCGGATGGTGGGAACCACGGCCAGTGACGAGTACCAGCTCCAGAACTCGTCCACCCCGGCGCCCACGATCCCCTCCGCCGCGGGGAGCTCGGCGCGGCGGCGGTCCATGTTGCCGCTGACGATGGCCTGCAGGTCGTCGATGTCGTAGAGGAAGACGTTCGGCTCGTCGCCCACCGCCGGCTCCACGTCGCGCGGCAGGGCGATGTCGATGATGCAGAGCGGACGCTTGGCGCCGCTGGGCAGCGCCGCGCGCAGCCGCTCGCGCGTGAGCACGGGATGCGGCGCCGCGGTGGAGCAGATGACGATGTCCACCCCCGCCAGCGCATCGCCGAACTGCTCCCAGCGCACCGCCTCGCCGCCCCAGCGCTCCGCCAGCTCCCGTGCCCGGTCCCAGGTGCGGTTGGCGACGATGGCGGTGCGCACCCCCTCGCCGCGCAGGCACTCCAGCGTCGTCTCGCTCATCTCGCCCGCGCCCAAAACGAGCGCGCGCCGCCCCTTCAGCGACCCAAAGATCTTCTTCGCCAGGTCCACCGCCGCGGACGACACGGAGGCGGCGCCGATGCCCAGCCCCGTCTCGCTGCGCACCCTGCCGCCGACGTTGAGGGCGGTCTGGAAGAGGCGGTTGAGGGCGGGGCCGACCACGGGGCCGTCGGCGGCGGCGGTCTCGCGGGCCACGGCGTAGGCGTCGCGCACCTGACCCTGGATCTGCGGCTCGCCCAGGATCATGGAGTCCAGGCCGCTGGAGACGCGAAATAGGTGCTCGGCGGCGCCGCGGTCGCGATGCAGGTAGAGGTGGCGCGCGGCGCCCTCGGCCGACATCCCCACCCGCCCGGCGAGGACGGCGCGGGCGACCTCGGTGCCGTCCACCCCCTCGGGCGCGGCCAGGTAGACCTCGGTGCGGTTGCAGGTGGAGAGCACCACCGTTTCCGCGCCGGTCTCCTCCACCAGCGAGATCAGGGCGCCGGGAAGCTCGGCCCGCCCGAAGGCGAACCGTTCCCGGAGCTCGATCGGCGCCGTGCGGTGACTGACTCCTACGACTGCGAGAGGCATCGGCCGATCCGCCGTTCCACGTCTTCGTCCCGGCCCGCGACCGCGTCGTCCACGAATTCCGGTGTGATGAGTGCAAACCAGAGCGCCCGGCGGCGCCCCTCGTCCCCGGCCCAGCGCGCCTGCACCTCGCCGCGCAGGGCGGCCAGTCGTGCCGCGGCGCGCCCCAGCCCCGGCGTGACCACCGCCTCCAGCCGCTCGCGCAGCCGCCTGGCCAGCAGCGGCGCCGCGCCCCCAGTGGAGAACGCCACCGTCACGCCCTCCCTGCGGATGACGGCGGGGAGGTGAAAGAGCGACCCCGCCCCATCGTCCGCCACGCTCACCAGCGCCCCGCCTTCCTCGGCTTCGCGCGCCACCCGGGCATTCACCTCCGCCCGGTTCGTCGCCGCGAACACCAGGTGGAAGCCGCGCGCATCGCCCTCTTCCCACCCGCGCGCCGTCCACGGCAGTTCCTCCCGCTCCACCACCCCCCGCAGCTCCCCGCACAGCTCGGGCGACACGATCTCCGGCCTTCCGCCGGCCTCCACCACGCCGCGCACCTTGCGCAGCGCCACCGCCCCGCCGCCCACCACCAGCACCCGCAGCCGCGCCGCATCCACGAGGAGAGGAAGGCGGGGGGTCATGCGGACCCCAGGGAGACCAGGGGGACCGGCGGTTGAAACCGCAGCAACGACCGCGGGAAACCTGCCTTCGCAGGTTGCAACCCGAAGATTAGTCCGCGAAGGCGGACTTCCCGCTTTTGTTGCAGCGGTTTCAACCGCCGGAACACCCTCACAGGAACCCGCCGGTGTGCGTCGATGCCCCCACCCGCAGCACCACGTACGAGATCACCACCACCGCGAACCCGACCACCGACACCAGTGCCCCGCGCCGTGCCTGGGGGCTCCCGCCCGCGCGAACGGCCAGCGCCACCACGAACACCAGCCAGCTGATTACCCCCAAGATGATCTTCGGGTTTCCGATGGCCATCGGGTGCTGGAAGCGCTCCGTCCAGGCCCATCCCACCAACAGCGCGGCGGAAAGGAGCGGGAGACCGGCCATCAGCGCCAGGCGCCCGATGCGGTCCAGCGTCTCCAGCGGCGGAAAGAAGCGGAAGATGGCCCCGAAGCGCCGCCCCTTCAACTCCCGGAACTGCAGGAGGTACATCAGCCCCGCCGCAAAGGAGACGGCGAGCGCCGCGTAGCCCAGCATCGCGAGCACCACGTGCAGCACGAACCAGGGGCCGCGAAAGAGCATCGCCTCGCCGTCGGGGCGCACGCCGGCGGCCTGCGCGGCGGCGGCGACGGCGGCGGCGACGGGCACCAGCACCAGCCCCAGAGGCCCGGTGCGCCCCAGCGTCGCCACGCCCAGCGAGCCCAGCGCGATCAGGAAGCCGAGCACCGAGAGCGACGGCGCCAGCCCCACCAGAGGCGGCTCGCCGAACTCCTGGATGTACGAGGCCAGCGCCGCCCCGTGCGCCGCCACCGCCAGCCCGAGGGTGGTGGTGGCGACGGCGGGGAGGCGCCGGTCGGTGCGCGCGAAGGAGATCCCCAGCAGCGCCGCGGCGATCGCGTACAGCGCCACGGCTGCCAGGTGCAGGACGTCGGTCATCATATCCCTACAAAGTGCGGGCGCCCTTCCTTTGGGGGAAGGGCGCCGGAACCGCGGGCCAGGCCGGACCCCCGGCCTGCGTCACGGCATCCGTGCCACCCTGCGCACCGGGAGCCCCGGCCGCATCGCCGGCTGCTCGATCGCGGTGATCTTCACCGTCGCGGTGCGGTCCATCACCTTCACCACCTGCATGCGCCCCACGCGGATCTCGGGGCGGCTCCCCCAGCTGCGCGCCTCGCGCGGGAGGTAGACCTCGAACTCGTCGCCCTCGCGCACCCCGGCCTGCCGGCCCACGTCCAGGAAGGCGTACTCCATGGTGGCCACGATGGGGTGCTCCGTCTCCAGCCCCAGGAGCCGCCCCTGCAGCCCGGTCGACGCCTCCGGGCGCACACCCGCGGGGACCTCGAAGCGCGCCGCGGGGAGCGCCAGGTCGCCCGGCCGTACCTCGCCGAACAGGCGGATCATCACCGCCGTCGCGACCCCGTCCTCCACGGCGGCCACCGTGGCGATGCCCGTGGACTCCCACATGCGGCCGGAGGGTCGCAGCTCGCGCGCGGGGCGGACGAAGTGCAGGCGGTCGCCCACCTGGGTGCCGCTCCCCGCGCCCATCGCTACGTACACCCGGTCGTACGGTTGGATTCCCGGAAGCCGGTCCAGCGCCACCTCGGTGGGCGAGACGACCTCCGCCAGCCGCCCCACGGGCCGCACCTCGGCATCCGGCGCCACGAACGACGCGCGGTAGAAGTCGCCCGGCGTCACCACGGAGTACGGCGCGGTGGAGGCGCCCACGATGGCGCGGTCCTCCGCGTCCTCGTCCCGGTAGAACACCGTGCGCCCGTCGCGGGGTCCCTCGGCTTCGCGCGCGGCGCCGGGAAGGACGAGCCGCTCGGAAGGATAGATCCGCGCGGGGTCCTGCACCACGTCCGTGTTGAGCCGAAAGATCTCCGGCCAGAGGAACGGGTCGCTCATGTAGGTGCGCGCCAGCTCCCACAGGGTGTCTCCCTGGCGGACGACGTGCACACGCTCCTGCTGCGCGGGCGGCTGCTGCTGTGCGGCCAGGGGCGCTGCTGCGGCCAGGCCGGCGATGGCGGCGACGAGTGGCGTTCTCACGGGACCTCGGGGAGACGGGCGGGGCGAGCGGTGCTTCGCGGGGTCTGCCGGAACGCGGACGAGCGCGCCGCGGCTTGGGGCCGGGCGCCGGGGTGCGGCTGGACGTGCGATGTCTGTGGACGGGTACAGAGTAACCCGCCCCCGCTCCCCCCGCAAGCAATTTCGGGAGGCGCCGGGACGGAGGCTTCCGCCCCGGACCCCTCCTCACGATGCCAGCCGTGTGCCGCCTCCTGTGCTTCGGCCCATGTGGCGGCGCGGCATCCGCTTACGGCGCGGGTGGGGCGGCGCGGGGCGGGTGGAACCGTGCCGGGCGTGCGTGGTTGGGAAAACTTTGCGTGGGCGGCGAACGTCGCGTCGGCGTCCGAACGCCGGCGTCCGAGCACCGGGGGATGAACGAACGCCGGCGTCCGAGTACCGGGGGATAAATCCCCCGGCTGGAACCACGCGAAGACCGCTGAAGCGGTCTCGTGCAATCGGCATTGGCCTGGCACCCCCGACCTCACCCCTCCCCCACCCTGCCCACCGCCAAGTGCACGGGGATGCCGCCGTTGCGGGTTTGGAAGGCGTTCTCGAAGGCGACGCCGACCTGGGAGTCGAGGCGGGATTCGGCGGAGAGGAGGGCCATCGTCCAGTTGGGGGCGCGCTGGCGGGCGGCGTGGCCGAGCGCCGCGTAGAGGTTTCGCAGCGCCTCCGTCTCGCCGACGCGGATGCCGTAGGGCGGGTTGGTGACGATCCAGCCCGGGCCTGCCGGAGGATCGATGGCGGAGACGGGGGCGACGGCGAGATCCACGTCGGCGAGGACGCCGGCGCGTTCGGCGTTGGACTTGGCGGCTTCGATGGCGCCGGCGTCGCGGTCGGAGCCCTGGATAGGGGCGGGGGCGGAGGGGCGGATGGCGGATTGGGCGCGCTCCACCACGCGCCGCCACGCCGTCGCGTCCGCGTCCGGCCACTCCTGGAAGGCGAAGCGCCGGGGCTCGCGGTCCGCGCCCGCCAGCCCCGGCGCGATGTTGCGGGCAATCAGCGCGCCCTCGATGGGGATCGTCCCCGAGCCGCACATGGGGTCGAGGAGCGGGGCGTCGCCGGGCCAGCGGCTTCCCAGGAGCGCGGCGGCGGCGAGCGTCTCGCGGAGCGGCGCGCGGGCGACGGCCTGCCGGTAGCCGCGCAGGTGCAGCAGCGCGCCGGACGCATCCGCCCGCACGATGCAGCCGTCGCGCACGAAGCGCACGACGAAGAGCTGCGCATCGCCCGCATCCTCATCGCCGTCGTCGTCGCGCGCCACCTCCGCGCCACCCAGCCCACCAACGCGCCGCTCGATGGCGTCCAGCACCCGCTCCGCGATGGCGCCCTCGTGGTAGAGCTTGGACTTGCGCGACGTGACGCGCAGCCGCACCGCCCGCCCCTTCGCCACCCATCGCTCCCACGGGATCTTGCGCGCGTGCCGCTCCAGCTCGAAAAAGGTGCGCGCCCTGAACTCCGCCGCTCCGACCGTGACACGGCTGGCCGTGCGCAGCCAGAGGTTGGCCGTGTACAGCTCCTCCGCGCTCCCTTCCCACGCGACGCCCCCCTGCTCGGCCGCCGCCCGGATCCCCAGCGCGCGCAGCTCCGCCGCCGCCAGTGGCTCAAGCCCGGGCGCGGTCGCGGCGAAGATTGGGAAGGGGGCAGTCAATGGAGAAAAAGTGCGTTAGTGCGTTAGTGCGGGGGAAGGCACCTGTCATCCTGAGCGACGCGCCTCACAGGCCTCTACCCGGCACGACACTCCGGCGCAAGCGAAGGATCTACTGTGCGTATCGAGAGGCCCGCATCGCACGCGAAGCCCGACCCGGCCACCGGCTAGAAAAGCGCACTCACGCACTAACGCACTCACGCACTTTCGCCCGGCTCCATCTCGTACTCCTTCAACTTCCGGTACAGCGTGCGCTCGCCCATCCCCAGCATCTCCGCGGCGCGGCGGCGGTTGCCGCGGGCTTCGCGCAGGGCGACGGTGATGGCCTCGCGCTCCATGTCCGCCAGCGTCATCCCGCGGCGGAAGACGACGACGCCCTCCTCCTCGTGCGGAATGGGCTCCGGCGGCGCGATGGGAGCGCCCAGCGGGATCACGGGCTGGCCGTACGGCGCGTACCCCGTGGCCGCCGGGAGGGCGATGACGGGCTGGTCGCGCTTGCGGATATCCTCCACGTCGCGACGCAGATCCTCCAGATTCATGCGCAGGTCGTACAGCGTGCGCAGCACGAACTCCAGTTCCGGCGACGGGCCCCCGCCATCCTCGCGCCTCCCGCGCTCCTGCGACACGGGGCGCGGCGCCAGCACCGGGAGCAGGGAGCCCGTGCGCTTGTGGCGCACCTCGGGGGGAATGTCCTCGGGGCGGATCACGCGGCCGGGGGCGAGCACCACCATGCTCTCCACCAGGTTGCGCAGCTCGCGCACGTTCCCCGGCCAGTCGTACTCCACCAGCACGCGCAGCGCCTCCGGATCGATCCCCACGAAGGGACGGTCGTGCTGCGCGCTGAACTCGCGGATGAAGCGGTCGATGAGGCGCGGGATGTCCGCGCGGCGCTGGCGCAGCGGCGGAAGGTCGATGCGCAGGACGTTCAGCCGGTGGTACAGGTCGCGCCGGAATTCGCCCAGCGCCACCTGCTCGCGAAGGTCGCGATTCGTTGCGGCCACCACCCGCACATCCACCCGGATCGACTCCTCGCCGCCCACGCGCCTGAACTCGCGCTCCTCCAGGACGCGCAGGAGCTTGGTCTGGGTCGCCTGCGGCATCTCCCCCATCTCGTCCAGGAAGATGGTGCCGCCGTTGGCCAGCTCGAAGAGCCCCTTGCGAAGCGCCGCCGCGCCGGTGAACGCGCCCTTTTCGTGGCCGAAGAGCTCGCTCTCCAGCAGCGTCTCGGTGAGCGCGGCGACGTTGACGGCAATGAACGGCCGGTGCCTGCGCGGCGAGAGGGCATGGATGCCGCGGGCCACCAGCTCCTTCCCCGTGCCGCTCTCGCCGAGGATGAGCACGGTTGAGTTGACGGGGGCGATCTGGACGATGCGCTCCAGCACCTCCTCCATCTCCTCCGTCTCGCCCACGATGCCGATGATCTCGCGCAGCTCCTCGCGCTGGATCAGGCGGCGGCCGATGAGCGCCACCTCGTCCACGTCGATCGGCTTGGGGAAGCAGTCGGCCAGCCCCAGCTCGCGGCAGACGGCGCGGCCGGTGGGCTCCGTGGGCTCCGTGGGCTCGGTGAGGCCGATGACGGGCGCACGGCCGCGCGCCTGCTGGATCAGCGAGCGCGCACGCCGCTCCCGCAGGCCGCCGGTGATTACGAGCAGGACCGGCTCGCCGACGGCTTCGGCGAGCGATTCGCCGGAGGCCAGCAGCTCGGTGCGGATCCCCGCCTCTTCGAAGGCGGCGCGCAGCCGGACCGCGGGCTCCAGGTCTTCGGTGGTGATCAGGACCGCGTCGGCCACCGGATCACCCGTGGCGAGCGTTCGTCACGTGCGGACCGTCCCCCCGGTATGGAAGGGGGGGCGCATCACCTCGGCCGGCACCGCGCGGTCGCGGATCACGATCCCGATCTCCGTCCCCGGCTTCGCCGCCGCGACGGGGACGTACGCCAGCCCCACGCCGTAGCCGAGCGTCGGACTCATGGTGCCGCTGGTGACCTCGCCGGAGCGCTCCCCGTTGTACTCCACCGGGTACCCGTGGCGCGGGAAGCCGCGCTCGCGGAGCTTGAAGCCGGCGAGGCGCACCTTCACCCCCTCCTCCTTCTGGCGGCGCAGGGCGTCGCGTCCCACGAACTCGCCCTTGTCCAGCTTGGTGACCCAGGCGAGGCCGGCCTCCAGCGGCGTGCGCGCTTCGTCCAGGTCGTTGCCGTAGAGCGCGTATCCCATCTCCAGCCGCAGCGAGTCGCGGCACCCGAGGCCGGTGGGAAGCAGCCCGTCCTCCTTGCCCACCTCCAGCAGCCGCCTCCAGAGCGCCGCCGCGTCGTCCGCGCCCACGTACAGCTCGAAGCCGTCTTCGCCGGTGTAGCCCGTGCGCGAGATGATCATGGGGATGCCGTCCACCGTCCCCTCGGCGAAGCGGTAGTAGCGGATCGAGTCCAGGTCGTGGTCCGTAAGCCGCGCAAGGATCGCCTGCGCGCGCGGGCCCTGCAGCGCGAGCAGCGCGATGTCATCCGTCCGGTCCTCCAGCTCCACCCCGAAGTCGCCCGCGAAGCGCGACACCCACGCCCAATCCTTTTCGCGGTTCGACCCGTTCACCACCAGCATGTAGTGGTCGGGGAAGCGGTAGACGAGGAGGTCGTCCAGCAGGAAGCCGTCGTCGTTGCAGAGGGTGGAGTACTGCGCCTGCCCAACCTCGATCTTGGAAGCGTCGTTGGTGGTGACGTGCTGCACGAACTCCAGCGCGCGCTCACCGCGGACGATGAACTCGCCCATGTGCGACACGTCGAAGAGCCCGGCGGCGTTGCGGACCGCCTGGTGCTCGGCGGTGATGCCGGCCGGGTACTGCACGGGCATCTCGTACCCCGCGAACGGGACGATCTTGGCGTTGAGGGCGACGTGCTCCGCGTACAGCGGCGTGCGGTGCAGGGTGGCTTCGGCCATCGTAGTGCGCTGGTCTGGGGGTCTCGATACGGGCGGCGGAAAAGGTAACACACGTGGGGAATGGGCGCGAATGCCCCCTCCCCCC
>DASVTZ010000230.1 GCA_036387335.1 Longimicrobium sp. | reverse complement strand
GCGCAGGCTCGCTCCACCGCGTCCCGCATCGGTGGGCTTTCTCCCACGATGGCCTGGCCGCCGAGGGCCAGGAGCCCGTCCGTGCTTTCCGTTTCGCCGTCGCTCATCGCCCCTCGTGCCGGTGTTCCGTGCGGGTCGCCGCGCCCCGGGGCGGCAAGAAGCGCGCCCCCTGCGGCTTATTTACGTTGCGCCGCGAGGCGGGAGCAAGGATGTGGATCCGCGGAGTCGCGGGAGGTCCGCAAGTGCACGGCTCGCTAGGGGAAATCTTCGCTGCGGCTACCTCATCTTCTTCATGATCGTCTTGGCTGTGCGGATCACCATCCCGCGCGGCGAGACGCGCACCACGTAGGTGCTGAGGCGATTGACGAGGCCGGGGGTGATGGTGCGCTGGCCCCTTTCGAGCGCGCCTAGTGCGGCCTCGACCACCTGCCGCGGCGTGCGCAGCCCCACGGGGTTGTCGCCGAAGACGGTGCCGGCGACGTCCTGGAACTCCGTGGCGACCGGGCCGGGGTTCAGGGTGACGACGCGCACGCCCGCATCGCGGTTCTCCTCCGCCAGCGCTTCGGAGAGGGCGACCACGAAGGCCTTGCTCGCGGCGTACGCGGCCAGGTAGGGGATCGGCTGGTAGCCGGCGATGGAGGCGACGTTGACGATGCCGCCCTCTCCTCGCGGGCGCATATCGCGCACGGCGAAGTGCGCCAGCTCCAGCAGCGCCATGCAGTTGACGCGCACCATCTCCGTCTGGCGATCGGCGGGAAGCTCGTCGAAGCGGCCCTTGAGCCCGAAGCCGGCGTTGTTTACGAGCAGATGGAGCGGGCGGCCGTCGCTCGCCTCCAGCCAGAGGACGCCGGCCGCGCCGGGCTTCGCCAGGTCCACCGGCACGACGGCCGTCTCCACACCGTGCTCGGAGCGGAGGGCGGCGGCCAGCGCCTGCAGCCGGTCCTCGCGGCGCGCGGCGAGCACCAGGTTCATCCCTCGCGCCGCCAGCGCCCGCGCGAACTCCTCGCCGATGCCGGAGGATGCGCCCGTGACCAGCCCCCAGCGCCCGCGGTACTCCCACGCTCCACCCATCCCGCCCTCCCCGTCGTCGCGGCTGCATCGGCACCCTTTCGTGGGACGTTGCAAGAACTGGTGCGGGGCTGAGTTCTACCGAATGGCCTCACGCGGAGACGCGGAGCCGCGGAAGAGTTCGCGGAGTTCTCTCTGCGTCTCCGCGTCTCCGCGTGAGCCCTGCTGTTGCTGGTTGATTATGCATGTAACCGGTTGACCATTCAGGAAAACGGGATTATATTCGACGCAATGAATGGATTCTCGCGCGTCCGGGTTGGAATCCTGGGCGCAACCGGCTACGCGGGTCAGGAGGCGGTGCGGCTCCTGGCGAAGCATCAGGGGGCGACCCTCGCCCTCGCAAGCTCTCAGAGCGATGCGGGGGCGATGCTGTCCCGGGCGGTGCGCGGCGCTCCCGAGCTGGCGATGGTGCGGCTGGAGGATGCGGAGCTGGGCGGGTGCGACGTCGTCCTCTCCTGCCTTCCGCACGGCGAGTCCGCGCGCTGGGCCGAGCGGGCGCGCGAGGCGGGGGCGAAGGTGGTGGATCTCTCGGCCGACCTGCGCGTGCAGGGGCGCGAGACGCCGGAGTGGGCGCGCGGGGCGGTGTACGGCCTCCCCGAGCTGCACCGCGAGCGGATCCGCGGGGCGGACGTGGTCGCCAACCCGGGGTGCTATCCCACGGCCGCGCTCCTGGCGTTGGCGCCGCTGCTCTGCGCGGGGAACGTGGCCGGGCCGGTGATCGTCAACGCGGCGTCGGGGGTCACGGGGGCGGGGCGCTCGCCCAAGCGCGAGTACCTCTTCGCCGAGGTGGCGGAGGACTTCCGCGCCTACGGGCTGGGGAACACGCACCGCCACCTCGCCGAGATGCGCGACCAGGCGGCGCGGATGAACGGCGGCACGGCGCCCGAGCTCGTCTTCACGCCCCACCTCCTCCCGGTGCGACGCGGCATCCTGGAGACGATCTACGTCACCCTCCGCGAGCCGCTGGACGATCCGTTGGAGCTGTGGCGGTCCGCGTACGCCGCGGAGCCCTTTGTGGAAGTGATGGATCGGGCCCCCACGCTGGCGGACGTCGTCGGGAGCAACCGCGTCGCGATCGGGGTGACGGCGGTGGCTGGAGTCTCGGCGCCGATGCTGACGGTGGTGGCGGCGATCGACAACCTGGTCAAGGGCGCCGCCGGGCAGGCCATCCAGAACGTGAACCTGATGTTCGGGTTGGACGAGGCGGAGGGGCTGCTGTGAGCGTCTCGGTCATCAAGCTGGGCGGCAACGAGGTGGACGACCGCGAGTGGCTGGCGCGGCTGGCCGATGCGGTCGCCGCGCGCGCGGGTCGGGCGGTGCTGGTGCACGGCGGCGGCAAGGAGGTCACCGCCCTCCAGCGCGCCCTCGGCGCCGAGCCGGAGTGGCGCGACGGGCTGCGCGTGACCAGCGACGAGGGGATGCGCGCCGTCGCGATGGTTCTCTCCGGGCTCGTCAACAAGCGGATCGCCTCCGCGCTGCTGACGGCCGGCGTGGACGCGGTGGGGATCTCCGGCGAGGACGGTGCGCTGCTGGAGGCCGTCGTGGCGCGCGGCGGGGCGATGGGGCGCACCGGCGAGGTGCGGCGGGTCAGGAGCGCGCTCCTCCACGGCCTCCTCGCGCAGGGACTGGTGCCCGTGGTGTCGCCGGTGTCGCGCGGGCCGGACGGGCGGGCGATCAACGTCAACGCGGACGACGCGGCGGCGGCGGTGGCGGCGGCGATGGGAGCCGGCGAGCTCCTCTTCGTCTCCAACGTCCCCGGCGTGCTGGCGGGCGGCGAGGTGGTCGGCGCGATCGGCGCGGACGAGGTGGAGGCCCTGATCGCGGACGGCACGGCGGCGGGTGGGATGGCTCCCAAGCTCCGCGCGGCCGCGCGGGCGGCGGCGGGCGGGGTGGGGCGGGTGAGGATCGGGGGGGTGGAGATGCTGGGCGATGAGGCCGCGGGGACCCGCGTGCACGCCGCCCGGACGGAAGCGGGGGCGACCCCGGAGGGAGCGTGGAGATGACCACAGCGGCGATGTCCACCGGCAGCAGCGCGCTCCTGGGCGTGTACCGTCCGGCGGGGCCCGTCTTCGTGTCCGGCGATGGGTGCTGGCTGGTCTCCGAGGAGGGCGACCGCTTCCTTGACTTCACCAGCGGCATCGCGGTGAACGCCCTGGGCTACGGCGACCCCACGGTGGCCGATGCCATCCGCGCCGCGCTGGACGCCGGGGTGATCCACACCTCGAACCTCTTCCGCACGCGTCCCGCGGGTGAGCTGGCGGAGTGGCTGGTGGAGCACTCATTCGCGGACCGCGCCTTCTTCTGCAACTCCGGCGCGGAGGCCAACGAAGGCGCCCTCAAGTTCGCGCGCCGCTGGGCACGCGCCGAGGGCCACGAGGACCGCACCGACGTCATCGCCTTCCGCGGCTCCTTTCACGGGCGGACCATGGGCGCGCTCGCCGCGACCGACCGCCCCGCGTACCAGGCGCCCTTCCTCCCGCTGATGCCGGGGGTGCACTTCGCCTCGGTGGGCGACGTGGACGGCGTGCGGGCGCTGCTGGCCGGCGGGACGGTGACCGCCGTCATCATCGAGCCGGTGCAGGTGGAGGGTGGCGTCCTCCCGGTGCCGCCCGCCTTCCTCCAGGCGCTGCGCACGATGTGCTACGAGGCCGGCGCGCTGCTGATCTTCGACGAGGTGCAGGTGGGGCTGGGCCGCACGGGGACGCTCTGGGCGCACGAGCAGGCCGGCGTCACCCCCGACCTGATGACGCTGGCGAAGCCGCTGGCGGGCGGGCTGCCGATGGGCGCGGTGCTGCTGACCGAGCGCGTGGCGGCCGCGCTTCAGCCGGGGGACCACGGCACCACCTTTGGCGGCGGACCGCTGGTGGCGAGCGCCGCCCTGGCCGCCTGCCGCAAGCTCGGCGGCGCGGAGTTCATGGCCGAGGTGCGGCGCAAGTCGCACGAGCTGGCGAACGGGCTGGGCGCGCTGGCACTGAGCAACCGCAAGGTCCGCGACGTTCGCGGCGCGGGGATGGTGTGGGGCGTGGAAGTGGAGGGCAGTGCCGCCGACGTGGTGGCGCGCGCCCTGGAGGCCGGTCTGCTGCTCTGCACCGCGGGCACGAACGTGGTGCGCATCCTCCCGCCGCTGGTGGCCTCGGACGACGAGCTGCGGCGCGGGATCGACATCCTGGACGAGGTGCTGTGATGAACAACGCAGTGCGCAGTGCCGAGTGCCTGGTGCCCAGTGGCTACGGCCCGGCCGCGGTGCCCATCGACACCCAGGTCGTCGTGCGTCCAGCGCTCCTTCCGGACGTGGCGCAGATCGAGACGCTGATCAACGGCTTTGCCGACAAGCAGCTGATGCTGCACAAGACGACCGTGCAGCTCGCCCGCACCTTTCGCGAGTTCGTGGTTGCGCTGGACGGCTCCGGCAAGCTGCTGGGCTGCGCCGCGCTCCGCGTCTACACGCCGCAGCTCGCCGAGCTGGCCTCGCTGGCCGTCGACGAGTCCGCGCACGGCATGGGCGTCGGCCGCAAGCTCGTCGCCGCCGTCGAGGAAGAGGCCGCGCGCCACGGCATCGGCACCGTCTTCGCCCTGACGCTGCAGGACGTCTTCTTCCACAAGCAGGGCTACCGCACGGTCCCTAAGGAGATGTTCCCCCTCAAGGTCTGGGCGGACTGCCGTGGCTGCGCGAAGCTGGAGAAGTGCGATGAGATCGCGGTGGTGAAGGAGATCGAGTGCTGAGTGCTAAGTCCTAAGTGCT
This sequence comes from Longimicrobium sp., assembly GCA_036387335.1. NCBI lineage: Bacteria > Pseudomonadati > Gemmatimonadota > Longimicrobiia > Longimicrobiales > Longimicrobiaceae > Longimicrobium > Longimicrobium sp. Next base: position 46,808 of record DASVTZ010000230.1, on the reverse strand, counting down.
GAGTAACAGCGGTTCAGGACTTAGCACTTAGGACTTAGCACTTTCCGACGAACGAGCCGGAACCATCCGCGCTTACCCATACAGGAGACCGCCCCAATGCCCAAGCAAACCATCGTCCTCGCCTACTCCGGCGGACTCGACACCTCCATCATCGTGCCCTGGCTGCGCGAGAACTACGACGCCGAAGTCATCTGCGTGGCGGGCGACGTGGGGCAGGGGGACGAGCTGGAAGGGGTGCACGCCAAGGCGATCGCGTCCGGGGCGAAGGAGTGCTTCATCGAGGACCTGCGCGAGGAGTTCCTCACCGGCTTCGTGTGGCCCACGCTCCGCGCGGGGGCCATCTACAACCGCAAGTACCTCCTGGGCACCTCGATGGCGCGCCCCATCATCGCGCAACGCCAGGTGGCGGTGGCGCAGAAGATCGGCGCGAACGTCCTCTCGCACGGCTGCACGGGGAAGGGGAACGATCAGGTGCGCTTCGAGCTCACCTATGCCGCGCTCGCGCCGGAGATGAAGGTGATCGCCCCCTGGCGCGAGTGGAACATCCGCTCGCGTGAGGACGCGCTGGACTACGCGGCGCTGCACAACGTCGCCGTGACGGCCACGCGCGAGAAGATCTACTCCCGCGACCGCAACATCTGGCACGTGAGCCACGAGGGCGGCCCGCTGGAGGACCCCAACTACGAGCCGACCGAGGACCTCTTCCTCCTCACGCGCTCGCCCGAGGACGCGCCCGCGAAGGCGGAGTACGTCACGATCACCTTCGAGGCCGGCGACCCCGTGGCCGTCGACGGCGAGGCGCTGTCGCCGGTGGCGCTGCTGGAGCGGCTCAACGAGATCGGCGGGCTGCACGGCGTGGGGCGCATCGACCTGGTGGAGGACCGGCTGGTGGGGATGAAGAGCCGCGGTGTCTACGAGACCCCCGGCGGCACCCTCCTCTACGCCGCGCACTCGGAGCTGGAGCAGATGGTGCTGGACCGCCGCACGCTGGCGCTCAAGGACGCGCTCGCCCCGCGCTACGCGGACCTGGTGTACGAGGGCCGCTGGTGGACCACGGAGCGCGCGGCCATGGACGCGCTGGTGGACGTGACGCAGCAGCGCGTGACGGGCGACGTGCGCCTGAAGCTGTACCGGGGCACGCACACCATCGCGGGCCGCACCTCGCCCTACTCGCTGTACGACGAGCGCTTCGTGACCTTTGGCGAGGACGACGTCTACAACCAGGCGGACGCGGCGGGCTTCATCCGCCTCTACGGCCTCCCCATGCGCGTCGCCGCGCTGAAGGAGCAGCAGACGCCCGCGCCGCCGCTCGGCATCACGCGGCTGGCGGGGGATCTGGCGGCGGACTGAACGGATAGTGCGTGAGTGCGTGAGTGCGCTTACGACTCACGCGGCCCAACGCACTGACGCACTAACGCACTAACGCACTTCTGTCGAGGCACCGATGATCGCATCCGCCACCCACCCCGACGCTACGCCCAAGCCCAAGCCCAAGCTCTGGGGCGGCCGCTTCGCCGCGGAGCCGGCGCCGGAGATGGACCGGCTCAACCGCTCCCTCCCCGTGGACCTTCGCCTGTGGCGCGAGGACGTGGCGGGGAGCCAGGCGTGGGCCTCGGCCATCGCCGCGGCGGGGGTCGTCACGCACGCGGAGTGGCTGCGGCTGCAGGCGGGGCTGGATGCCGTGGCCGCCCGCCTGGAGGGGTGGTCCGCCGACGACTGGCGCGCCGCCCACGACGAGGACGTGCACTCCCTCGTCGAGCGCCTCCTGTACGAGGAGGCCGGCGACGTGGCGGGGAAGCTCCACACCGGCCGCTCGCGTAACGACCAGGTCGCCACCGACTCGCGCCTCTGGGCGATGGGCGCGGTGGCGCGGCTGGACGCGGCGGTGCGCGAGCTCCAGCGCGCCCTTCTGGAGCAGGCCGAGGCGCACCGCGGCACGGTGATGCCGTCGTACACGCACATGCAGCGCGCGCAGCCGGTCTCGGCGGCGCACTGGTTCCTGTCGCACGCGTGGCCGCTGGCGCGCGACCGCGAGCGGCTGGGGCAGGCGCGCGACCGCGTGGCCGTCCTTCCGCTCGGGTCCGGGGCCATTGCGGGGTGCCCGTTCCCCGTGGACCGCGTGCTCCTCAAGGAAACGCTCGGCTTCCACGCTGTTTCACCCAACTCCATCGATGCGGTGGCGGACCGCGATTGGGTGGCGGAGCTGCTGTTCGTGGGCGCCGCCGTGGGCATGCACCTGTCGCGGCTGGCAGAGGATCTGGTGGTGTTCGGATCGCAGGAGTGGGGCTTCGTGCGCTTCTCCGACCGCTTCAGCACCGGCTCGTCGCTGATGCCGCAGAAGCGCAACCCCGACGCCATGGAGCTGGCGCGCGGCAAGGCGGGGCGCCTCATCGGCAACCTGACCGGTATCCTCACCGTGCTGAAGGGGCTCCCCTCCGGCTACAACAAGGACCTGCAGGAAGACAAGGAAGCGCTCTTCGACACCTTCGACACGCTCGAATCGCTCCTCCCGGCCGTCGCGGGCACGGTGCGCACGCTGGAGCTGAACGCCGAGCGTTGCGCCGCCGCCGTCGACGCCGGGATGCTCGCGACCGACTTGGCCGACTTCCTGGTGCGCCGCGGGATGCCGTTCCGCGAGGCCCACGGCGCGGTCGGCCGCCTGGTGCGCACGGCCGAGGAGACGGGCTGCGCCGTGGACGAGCTGGACCGGGCGATCTTCCTCGAGGTGTCGCCGCACTTCGCGGACGCGGACTTCGCGCACCTCTTCTCCCCCGCCGCCTCGCTCGCCGCCCGCGCCGGCATCGGCGGCACCGCGCCCGACGCCGTGCGCGAGCAGATCGCGGCACTTCGCGCGCAGCTCTGAAGCGAGGGCAGACGAAAAGCGGGAGCCCCGGACCATCCGGGGCTCCCGCTTTTCGTTACCCGCCGGCCTGCGTTCCGTGCAGGCTGGGACAGCTCACGGCGCCCTGCTGCGGCGCGACGACGCCGGTGTAGGAGCCGAGCGTCTTCAGGTACTCCAGCAGGGCGAGCCGCGCCTCCTCCGGGAGGTCGGTGCCGTATTCGTGGCCGGTGTTCGCGTTGCCCACCACCTTTGTGTCGTACGTGGCCGAGCCCGGCTGCGCGGTGGTGACGTACCCCACCTTCACCGGATCGAACTCCGCGTGGCCCACGGGGAAGGTTGGGCTACGGCGCCCCACGGGGAGCAGCAGCTCGTACAGGCTGGGCACGGAGCCGTTGTGGAGGAACGGCGCCGTCGCCCATATGCCGCGCAGCGGGCGCGATCCGTACATCCGCGTGGTGCGCCACACCACCGCGCTGTCCGGTATCCCGTTCATCTCCGCCTGCTGTGATGCGGGCACCTTGAACGTCCGGTATGCCTGCGTCTTGAGGGCGTGCAGCACGGGGGCCACGGAGTCCGTGAACCTCCCGTTGCCGAGCGGGGTGGCGAAGTTGACCGCGCGCATCGAGTCGGTGCGGATCACCGCAAGCGGATAGCACGGGTCGCCGGCGGGCTTGTCCGCGTGGCACCCGGCGCAGCGCTGGCCGAAGAGCGGCGCACCCTGCCGCGCCTTCGCCGAGTCGATCGGGGGAAAGGCGGCCGGCCAGCCCGGTTCTGGAAGGAGGCGCGCCAGCTTTTCGAGCTGGTGGATGTGGACCGGATTCAGCGTGGAGCGCATCGAAGTCTTGTCGTACACGGCGCCCACGCCCAGCGCCTGCCCCAGGTTGCGCTCCATCACGGAGTTGGTGTTGGCGTCCCAGTGCAGCCACGCCTGCTGCCCGAATCCCCACAGGTGCGGGTAGCTGACGGGTGCGTTCGTCGGCACGGCCCTTTGCGGATAGATGCGGTTGCGCGCCACGCCGAACGCGTCCACCCGTCCCGGGCCGTCCGGCGGTCCCGACCCGCCCTTTTCGCCGCTGAGCCCGGTAAGGGTGGCCACGCGGTCGCGAAGCAGCCGCGCGACGACGAACGCCTCGGCCAGCGATCCCGATAGGGCTCTGCTTGCGGGCGGCGCCAGGCTCTGCAGCACCTCGGACTCGCGTGCGTCCAGCGACTCCCGGAAGCGGGACTCCGCCCTTCCACCTTCCACGTGCGAATACCGGGCGCGGAGCTGCTGGTTGGCGGGGTGCGTGCTGTCGAACGGGACCTTTTCGAGGTCTACGGCGGGAAAGCGGCTCTCATCGGCGCGAATCTCTTCTTCCAGCGCCGCGAGGAAAGCCTCCTCCTGCGGCGTGACGGTGTCGTCCGAAAGCGACTGGAGCGCCTGGGTGGCCGCGGGATCGCGGCTCCGCGGCAGGCGAAACGTCTCCGGTCCCGCCTTTGGGGCAGGCAGCCTCAACTGGTCATAGATGAACCGCAGCAGCGCCTTCGGATGCCGGATCGTATACCGGATGTTCCCGGCGAGCGCCGCCTTGAACCCGTCCGCGTCGAACCGGCTCGGGCCTCCATCGATGCGGATGCGCTTCCCCTGGTACGTGACCTCGTTCACGTGGCACGCGGAGCAGTTGAAGCCGAGCATCTGCACGCCGAGAAAGCGCGTGTCCACCGTTGGTCCAGCGGTGACGCCGACCGGAAGGCGGTACGCGTTCGCGGAATCGGCGATCAGGCCGAACCGCTCCGGGTTCTCCAGGAACGGCCGTCCCGTGCTCGAATCGCGGAGGGCCCTTACCCAATCCAGCGGAATCACCTCGCTGCCTTCCGTAAGGTGGTAGAACGTCTTCCGCTCCTGCGACGTCAGCGGGCGCGGCTCCGTCGAGCTCGGGGGGTCCGTTGTACCCGCTTCCGGCTCCTTGGTTTTTTGATCGCAGCCGGCCAGCAGCGCCATGATGCCCGCGCCAACCAGCGGTAACCAGTAGGATTTCGGCACCATGACGCGACTCCCGGTCCGGGTTGAGAGGACGTTCGCTCGTGACCTCCTGTAACATCGCGCGCTCCAAAAGACGCGTATGTGGCGCACATTGGGTGGAATATGGGCCGAATGCAAGCATTCTATTCGGATGCGGTCGGCCGATATGTGTCCGCTATGGAAACGTTTGGCGGACGTACACGCCCGGTTTCGCCGGTGAAGTGTCTCGTGGGGGCGGTTCGGCGCGCGTGAGATTTGCACCTCCCGCGCGTCTCGAACTTCGCCGCACCGCAACCACCTGCGCCCATGACCGACCCGCGCGCCATCCTGCCTGACCCACGCCTCACGGCGCGGATTCTACGCACCGCGCCGCTCCTGTACACGGAGGGCGCGGACGCCGAGCTGGACCGGCCGGCCCACGTGCGCGCGGGCTCGGGGATGGCGTGGGTGGGCGAGCGGCTGGCGGTGGTGCAGGACGATGCCGCGTTTCTCGCGCTCGTCGATCCCGCCACCATGGAGGTGCGGGCGATCGCGCTGGAGGCGGCGGAGGGCGGGGTGCGCCAGTTTGGCGACGAGCGCGGCAACAAGCACCTCAAGGCGGACCTGGAGGCGTGCGTCACCGTGCCGCACGATGGCGCCGAGGTGCTTCTCGCATTCGGCTCCGGCTCGACCGGGAAGCGCGAGCGCGTGCTGGTGGCGCGCCGCCTGAACACCGCCGAGCCCGCGGTGGAGATGGTGGATGCATCCTCGCTCTACGCCCTGCTCCGCGCGGAGCGGCGCTTCAGCGGGAGCGAGATGAACATCGAGGGCGCCGCGCTGGTCGGGAGCGTGGTGCGCCTCTTCAACCGTGGCAACGGCGCCGCGCGCGATGGGCTCCAGCCGGTCGATGCGTCCTGCGACCTCCCGCTGGCCGCGCTTCTCGCCTACCTGGGCGACCCTTCCAGCCCGCCGCCCGCCCCGGCTAACGTGGTCCAGCACCACCTCGACGCCATCGACAGCCTCCGCCTGGGCTTCACCGACGCGACGGCGCGCGGCGGCACCGTGTACTTCAGCGCCGCCGCGGAGGACTCACCCGACGCCACCCGCGACGGCCGCGTGGCCGGCTCGGTGCTCGGTGTTCTGGACGATGAGGGAGGCCGCTGGACGCTGCTCGTGGACGCCGCGGGCGCGCCCTTTGACGGCAAGGTGGAGGGAATCGCCTTCTGGCGCGACCACACCCACCGCCTCTGGGCCGTCGTCGACGCCGACGATCCCCAGCGACCATCGGAGCTGTGCGAGATCGAGCTGATCGGCGATTGGCCGGCGTAAAAAGCAGAGGCCGCCGGACGGCGGCCTCGCGCCCGGTCGCCGAAGCAATCCGGGGGGTAGGCACTACCAGGACAGCAGTGGCAGCGCGTCAACTTGTCGGAAGTGCGCGTCCTTCGTCGCAACGGCAAGGTCGTGCTGCTGCGCCAGGGCGGCGATCCAGATGTCGTTTTCAGGAATCGGCTTCCCTCGTCGCCGCAACGTGCCCCTGATCCCGCCGTAGTGTCGCGCGGTTTCCAGGTCGCACGGGAGGAGGTTGCTGCGGGACGCGAATTCCTCAGCCTTCGCCATTTGGGCTTCGCGCCGGTCCGACACCTCAGCGCCGTGGAACAGCTCCCCCATCACAGTCGCGGGGACGTACACCTGCTCAGCCGCCGTCACCACGCTTTGAGCGGCCTGACTGCCCCTGAGCAGGTCGATGACGAAGTTCGTATCGAGGAGGATCTTACCGACCATCCAGATCTACCTTCCAGCCTGCCAGATCGACCCTCTCACATCCTTCTTCTATCGCCCTGCTGATCTCATCGGCTTCTTCATCGGTCCAGATCCCCGCGAACCGCAGCAAATCGCTCCCCGGCTTCAACCCGATCGGTTCCCCGCTGATCTGGCGGATGTAGCCCAGCACTCGATCCTGTTCCGCGGGAGTGAGTGCCGCCAGCCGCTCGTGGATCTCCTTCTCCTGCGTCGTCATCCCCCCCCGTTGCAAGTCTCCTCGCGCAAACCCATCCTGAAGGAAAAATACCGCGCAGATGCGAAACGGGTTCCCCGTCACCAGCACTGCCCGACGGCGAGCCGATTACTTACCACGACAGCAGGGGAAGCGCGTCGACCTCGCGGAAGTGCGCGTCCTTGGTCGCGACGGCGAGTTCGTGCTGCTGCGCCAGGGCGGCGATCCAGATATCGTTGTCGGGGATGGGCCGGCCGCGGAGCCTGAGGGTGCCCTTGATTCCGCCGTAGTGGCGCGCGGTTTCCAGGTCACAGGGAAGGAGTTTTCTGCGGGCTGCGAATTCCTCGGCCTCCGCCATTCTGGCTTCGCGGCGAGTCGATATTTCGGCGCCATGGAACAGCTCGCCCATCGCGATCGCGGGGACGAACACCTCCTCGGCGGCGGCCAATAGGCCCTCCGCAGCCCGATCCCCCTTGAACAGGTCGACGATGAAGTTGGAGTCGAGGAGGATTTTACCAACCATCTGGATTCACCTTCTCACACCCGTCTTCGATCGCCCTGCTGATCTCATCCGCCTCTTCCTCGGTCCAGATCCCCGCGAACCGCAACAGGTTGCGCCCCGGTTCCCCCCGGCGTGGTTCGCCGCTCAGCTCCCGGATGTAATCCAGCACCCGATCCTGTTCGTCGGGAGTGAGTGCCGCCAGCCGCTCGTGGATCTCCTTCTCTCGTGGTGCCATCCCCACCCCCCGGTTTCAAGTCGCGTCACGCAAACGATCGTAAAACCAGATACCGCGCGAAGCGAATCAGGTTCGCGGCTCACCAGCACTGGTCGGCGGCGAGGAAGGTTCCGGCGGCGGCTTCGTCGAGAGGGGGGGAGAAGAGGTAGCCCTGGGCGTACTGGCAGCCCAGGCGGCGCAGGTCGGCGAGGGTGTCTTCGCGCTCCACTCCTTCGGTGACGACGGCGACGCCCAGCGCGTGCGCCATGGCCACGATGGTGCGCACCAGGTGCGGGCTCTCGGCGCCGGCGTCGGGGCCCAGGAAGGAGCGGTCGATCTTGATGGCGTCCAGCGGGATGCGGTGCAGGTACGAGAGCGACGAGTACCCCGTGCCGAAGTCGTCCAGGTAGAGCTGCACCCCGAACTCCTTGAGGCGGCGCATGGTCTCCGCGACCTCGGAGGTGAGCTGGAGGACGATGCTCTCGGTGATCTCCAGCTTCAGCGTGCCCGGCTCGATCCCGGAGCGGCGCAGCGCCTCGCCCACCTTCGCCGCCACGTCGGAGTGGGTGAACTGGCGCGCGGAGAGGTTCACCGCCATCGTCAGGCGCTCGCACCCCGGCCGGTCCTGCCAGCGCCGCAGCGTCGCGCACGCCTGCTCCAGCACGTACAGCCCCAGCGGGAGGATCAGCCCCGTCTCCTCGGCCAGGGGGATGAAGACGTCGGGGAGGACCGTGCCGCGCTCCGGGTGCTCCCACCGCACCAGCGCCTCGAAGCCCGCGATGCGCCCCGTCTCCAGCGACACCACCGGCTGGTAGTGGACGGTGAGCTCGTCGCGCTCCAGCGCGCGGCGCAGGTCGCCCTCGAGGCGCAGGCGGTCCATCGCGTGGCCGTGCATCTCCAGGTCGAACACCTGGTACTGGCCCTGGTCGCGGTCCTTGGCGCGGTACATGGCGATGGCGGCGTCGCGCAGCACGTCCTCGGACTTGGCGTAGCCCGTCATCGACAGCGCGATCCCCACGCTGGCGCCGGTGAACACCTCGCCGCCGGAGAGGTGGAAGGGGGCCGAGAGCGCCGCCTGCACGCCCTGGGCTACGCGTACCGCGTCGGCCACGCCCTCGGCGCCGTCCAGCAGGATGGCGAACTCGTCGCCGGCCATGCGCGCGAGCATGGAGTCGGGGCGGATGCACTCGCGGATCCGTTCGGCGACGGCGCAGAGAAGCTCGTCGCCCGCCTCGCGGCCCATGCCGTCGTTGACGCGCTTGAAGCGGTCCAGCCCCGCCACCATCACCGCGAAGGCGCCGTCGCCGCGCTGCGCGCGCTCCACGGCCAGGTCCAGGCGGTGGATCAGGAGACCGCGGTTGGGAAGGCCGGTGAGCTGGTCGTAGAAGGCGTTGTGGAGGAGCTTGCGCTCCAGCGCCTTGCGCTGTGTGAGATCTTCGCAGCAGGTGACGAGGCCGGCCGGGCGTCCGCGCGAGTCCAGCACCACGTCCGAGCGCAGGAGCACGGGGAAGGGGGTGCCGTCCTTCCGCAGGTTCACCGTCTCGCGGCTCCAGCTCACCACGCCGTCCGTCTCGCGGGCCTGGAAGGGCTGGTGGCGGTCCTGCGGGGCGAAGATGCGGGCGTGCTTGCCGCGCAATTCCTCGACGGTGTAGCCGTGGATGCGCGCCTCGGCGGGGTTGGTGTAGAGGATGCGCCCTTCCAGGTCGGTGATGGTGATGCCGACCTGCATCGTCTCCACCGCCTTCTCCAGCACGCGCAGCGACATGCGCCCGCGCGCGGTCCCCAGCGCCCCCACGAAGCCGGCCGCCGCGCGCTCCATACCCGCGCCGGGCAGGGCGTGCGCCACCAGCTCCGCCACCCCGGCGAGCGTCGAGACGTCGTCGTCGGTCCAGCTGCGCGGGCGCGAGTCCACCACGCACAGCGATCCCGCCGTGTCGCCGTCGGCGGTGCGGATGGGGACGCCCAGGTAGCCGCCCTCGCCCAGCCACAGGCCCGGGTCCTCGTCCACGTACTCGTGCGTGCGCGCGTCGGTGATGCGCAGCGGGCGCCCCTCGGCCACCACGTGCCCGCACAGCGTGCGCGCGAGCGGGGCCTCGCGCCGGGTCCGCCACGCGTCGTCGTCGCCGGTGCCCGCGGACACGGTCGTGCCGTCCGCCAGCGTGAGGAAGGCGGCGGGTGCCTCCACCAGGCGGGTAGCGAGGCGTACCAGGCGCGCGAGATCGGCGCCTGGGATGACCGTTCGGGATGGGGAGGCGAGGCTCACGGGCGCTCGGCGGCCAGAGTGTCGCCGCTGGTGCGGCGTGCGGTCGTGCGGGGCAGATGTGCGGGACAGGGATAGTAATACGCCCTATACCGCTCCGGAAGTGTCATGAGTCACATCATCGCCCCCGATGCATGTGCGTGACGCACATCCCGCTCCCATCGTCACGAATCCGCTCTGAATAGGCCAGCGCGAATCGGAATGAACGCGGCTCATACGCTTTGGCGCTGACAAGGGGGCATCGTCGCGCGCAACAACGTGTTAGGCGCAGCGAGCGGCTCCCCTTTGCCTCACGCGGAGGCGCGGAGACGCGAAGAGAGCTCGCGTCCCGCGCCGACAAGGTGCGCTACTGGCGGCAGGGAGCGTTGGGGTCCTGCTTCGGACCGTCCACCACCAGCCGCGCGGGGCGGTTCGCCACGGCGAACGCAATGTCGCGTACGAAGCCGGCCACGCGCGCCAGCCCGTCGTAGTCGATGTACTGCGGCTCATCCCCAACCTGGTGGTAATCCACGTGGTAGCCGCGCGAAAAGTAGGTGATGGGGATGCCGTAACGCGCGTACATGAAGTGGTCGCTGCGGCAATACCGGTTCAGCGGATGACGGGGCGCGTCGAATGAGTAGTCGATCGACATCCGCTCCGTGCGTGCGGCGTTCAGCGAATCGATGGTGGCGCCGAGCTGCGTGGAGAGGCGGCGCGACCCGATCAGCTGGATGTAACGCGGCCCTCCGCCCCGGATGTCCTCCGCCCGGCCGCGCCCCACCATGTCCATGTTCAGCGCCGCCACGATGGAGCCGAGCGGCACGGTGGGATGATCGGTGAAGTGCTGCGAGCCGTACAGCCCCGCCTCCTCCGCCGTGTGCGACACGAAGAGGATCGACCGCCGCGGCCGCGGCGCGGACGCCATCGCTTCCGCGATCTCCAGCAGCGCGACCGTGCCGCTGCCGTCGTCGTCCGCGCCGTTGAAGATGGAGTCGAGCCGCGTGCCGCCGTGCGCGCGGCGCATGCTGTCCGCCAGCGCGCGGATGCGGGACGCCTGCGCCGGCGTCGACGTGCCGGTGGGATCGTTGGCCCCTTGGGGACGCATCACGCGGTTGTAGGCGCGCACCGAGTCGTGGTCCAGCGGCACCGCCGCGCGCCCGACGTGGTCGTTGTGCGCGCTGATGACCACGTACTCGTTGCGCAGCCGCGGGTCGCTCCCGCGCAGCACGGCGACGACGTTGCGGGAGGGTGCCTCCATCGGCCGGGGCGCGAAGGAGAAGGCGCCGGTGATCGTGCGCCCCGCCGCTCCCGGCCGCAGCCCGGCGGGCGCCGCGCCCAGCATGCGCTCCGCCACCGCCGCCGTCACCAGCATCCCCGGCGCGCCCGCCGCGGGTGCCGCCTCGGGATCGACGAGCTCGGACTGCTCCGCCTGCACGTATTCCAGGATCGACGGTGGCGAGATGTCCAGCGACGCGATGGCGACGGCGGCCGCGGCGGGGTACGGGTTGGTGCTCTGCGTGCGCCAGAAACGGTACTCGCCCCGCCCGTTCGCCCCGGACGGCGGAAGGAGGACGACGACCTTGCCGCGCGACTCCGCCTCGGGGATCATCTCGCCCCCGATCCGCCCGCCGAACACCACCTGCCTGCCCCGCGCGGCGAGGGTTGGGGCGAAGGGGAAGACGCCCTCCGTCGTGGGAAGCGGCGCCCAATCGGTCCACAGGCGCAGCGCGGAGCCGTCCACCGAGAGGGCAGCGCCGGGGTTCAGTCCTTTGCGCACCAGCGGGATCGTCTGGAAGAAGGTGCCGTTGTCGCCCATCGGCTCCAGCCCCGCACGGCGCAGCTCGGCGGCGATGAACTCGGTGGCCATCACGTTGCCGCGCTCGCCGGACTGGCGTCCCTTCATGGAGTCGTCGGCCAGCACGTACAGCCGCGTGCGGGCGTCCTCCACGCGGATCGGCCCGGCGGTGGGGCGGGCGGTGTGGGTGCGCGGCCCATCCTGCGCGGCGAGCGGCGCTGCGGTGATCGCGGCCAGGACCAGGAGTTGTGCGATGCGATGCTGGGTCACGACACGTATCGGTTCGGGGTGTGGAGGGAAAAGCATCACACAGAGTGCGCAGAGGGAACTACAAGCCAGGGAGAACTTCCTTTTGCTGTTCTCTCTGTGGCTCTGTGGCTCTGTGTGAGTCCTGCCGTTTTCTTTGGCGAGTCACTCGCCGGTGTTCTTCTTTGCGCGGGTGCTCTTTCGTGCGGGTGCTTTCTTCGCGGTCTTGCGAGGGCGCACCTCGGCTGAGACTTCGACCGACGCGCTCAGCGCAGGCTGCGAGCGGCGCGCGGCCCGTTCGACGACTTCGCGCGCCTCCACCAGGAGCGCCTCCATCCGCAGCAGGATTCCCTGCAGCTCTGCCGCCTCCCCCGGGGGAAGGTGTTCCGTGTCTTCCTGCTGGTGGAACACGAGAACATCGACCAGCCCCATGGTGGCGAGGCGGGTGAGCACGTTGCGGTCGGGTTGCTCCTCGCCGCTTTCCCAGCGGCGCACCGTCTCCTCGCCACCCTCCAGGCCGAGCTGCTCCGCCAGCGACGCCTGGCTCAGCCTCAGCCGCCCGCGAATCCCGCGGATCATCTGCCCGATCAGGTGCTTCGGAAGGAGTCTGAGGTTCATGGCTTCGCCTGCCGACTGGTGTGGATTCGCGCCGTCCTCGCCCCGACGGACGCAAGCGGGGGGCCGGGGCGCGGCCACGCTCTCGGTGCGTGGCGGCACGGTGCGTCGCCGGGGAGGGCACGGGCAGCCACGCGGGGCGGCCCCTACGAAGGATTTGGGGTGCGGAGGGCGGGGATCGCGGCGGGGGCAAGGGCGGGCAGACACGCAGGTCTGCCCCTACGAAATTTGTGTGCTGCGCGGTGGCCGAGACGCGCGGAGGGTGGGCGCGATGAATCGCGCCCCTACAAGGGCATTGGCGCGGCGCACGGAGTTCTCCCCCTCACCCGCCCTGCGCCCCCGCAGGCGGGGGAGGGGGCCGGGGGGAGGGGGCACTCAACACCCGCCGCGCCGCGCGCTCCAGCACGTCCACCGCCACGGGCAGCGCATCCTCGCAGAGGTCGAAGCGGGGGGAGTGGTGCGGGTGGACGGCGCCGCGCGCCTCGTTGCGCGCGCCCACGAAGAAGTAGCAGCCGGGCACGCGCAGCAGGAACTCGCCGAAGTCCTCCGAGGCCATCGTGCGCACGTCCGGGTCGGTGCGCACGCGCCCGGCGCCGACCGCCTCCTCGGCGGCGAGACGCACGGCTTCGGCGAGCGCGGGGTCGTTGATGGTGGGCGGGGTGTCCTGCACGTAGTCGAAGCTGTACTCCGCGCCCAGTGCGGAGCAGACGCCGGCCACCACGCGCTCGATGCGGCGCGGAAGCTCGGCGCAGGCGTCCACGTCGAAGGCGCGCACGGTGCCGGTGAGGCGCGCCGTGTCCGCGATCACGTTCTGCGCGGTGCCGGCCTGGAAGGTCCCCACCGACACCACCGCCGAATCGAGCGGCGACACGTTGCGCGATACGATGCTCTGCAGCGCGACGACCACCTGGCTCCCCACCATCACGGCGTCGATCGTCTCGTGCGGGAGGGCGCCGTGCCCGCCGCGCCCGCGGAGGGTGATCTCGAACGACCCCGCCGACGCCATGAACGGCCCCGGCACCACGCCCACAACGCCGCTCTCCATCCCCAGCCAGACGTGCAGCCCCAGCGCGGCGTCCACCCCCTCCAGCACCCCCTCCTCCACCATCCGCAGCGCGCCGCCGCCTCCCTCCTCGGCGGGCTGGAAGACGTAGCGCACGGTGCCGCCCCACTCGTCGCGCGTGCGCGCCAGCCTCTCCGCCACGGCCAGCCCAATGGCGACGTGCGCATCGTGCCCGCATGCGTGCATTACCCCCGCGTGCGTAGAGATGAAGTCGTGCGCGCACTCCTCCTCGATGGGGAGCGCGTCCATGTCCGCGCGCAGCAGGAGCGTGGGCCCCTCGCCCGCGCCCCCGCGCAGCGTGCCGACCACGCCCGTCTCGGCTACTCCGGTCTTCACCTCGTAGCCCGCGGCGTGCAGACGCTCCGCGACGATCCCGGCCGTGCGATGCTCCTGGAAGCCGAGCTCCGGGTGCCGGTGAAGGTCGCGCCGGGTGCGGATGAGGAGGTCGTGCTCTGTGGTGGCCATCGAAACGGGTGCGTGAGTGCGTGAGCGCTGGGCTGGCGGAGGGCCAAATCTCCACCCGAAAAACCAGAAGGCAAATATGGTGATCTGCTTAACACGATCTAAAAACGTGTTAAATTCTGGAGGAAAATTTAACCTATTCAACAAGTACGTGCAGAAGCGGGTCGTTCAAGAAGTACACCTCTCTTCCGCTCGCAACTGCCCGCAGTAATCCAAGATCAACGAGCGACTGCAGGTATTTGGATGCCGTTTGCCGCGTCGCAATCCCTGCTTCTTCGACGAAACGGATCTTGGCGTATGGACGCTGAAAAACGATCTCCAGAAGCTCGCGTGAATACACCGACGGGCGCTCACGGCGAACGCGCTCTATCCAGTGTTCCATGAGCGATTGGATCGCGCGTATACGTCCTTCCGTGTGTCGCGCCGTTTTTTCCACCGCTTCGAGCATGTACAGGATCCACGACTCCCAACCGCCCGCTTCAGTGACGTCCCGGAGACCCTGATAGTACTCACGCTTCCGCTCCAGAATGAACCTGGAGAGGTAGAGCACCGGAGTGTCCAGCAGCCCGCGTTCTACAAGAAACAGTATGTTTGCGATCCGCCCGGTGCGGCCGTTCCCATCCGTAAAGGGATGGATTGCCTCGAACTGGTAGTGTATCACCGCCATCCGGACGAGCGGGTCCAGTTCATCCTCCGTGTAAAGGAACTCCTCGAGGTTCTTCAGTAGATCCCGCAGGCGCGATTCGCCCTCTGGGGGCGTGTAGATGACGTCACCCGCAGGATTGGCGAGCTTCGTTCCGGGAACGCGCCTTACACCGACATCGCTCTGTTTGATGATCCCCACCATCTCCTCGAACAGACGGGTGGTGAGTGGCCTTCCCTGATCTCGGATAGCCTGGAAGCCGAACCAGAGTGCGTCCGTGTAAAACAACACTTCTTTCGTCGCGGCGTCCGCGACTCGCGGAGCGTCAGCGAGGGCGCGATAAAGCTGGTCGCTGGTGGTGACTACGTTCTCGATCTCGCTGGAACTCCGCGCTTCCTGCACCCCGAGGGTCTGGATCAGGATCGCCTGGTTCGGGATCAGTGAGCCAGCGCCTTTCAGATCGGCGAGCGCTGTTCGCGAGCGGATCAACTGCTTGAGCACGGCCCTGGTTTCCAGCTCCGCATTGGGCGGGAGCGGGGGAAGGTCGTTGAAAGGCTCGTCGCGGTTGAAACTCATCCGTGGCTCAGATGGCGTTGCCATCGGCGAGGGGAGCGGTTGAGAGGAGTGACGCCCTGGCAATCCACGAGTGCGGCACTCCGTCTCGAGCCGCCTACCGGTCCCGGTCCAGCATGCTGCCTTCGTGCACGGCGTGCTCGCGCGCGGTCTCCTGGGCGGCCTCGTTGCGCGAGGACTTTTGGTACTCGTCGCGAATGCGCTGCATCATCTCCTCGCGGCGGTCGAAGAGGCGCTTGGGGGTGCGCGGCGCGTGCTGGTCGAGCGCGTATGCGGCCAGGATGGGGAGCGCCACCGTGGAGTCGATGTAGCACACGACCGCGTCGGGAAGGCGGTCGGGGTCGATCTTGCCCCAGGACACGGCCTCGGCGGGGGTGGCGCCGGAGAGGCCGCCGGTGTCGGGGCGCGCGTCGGTGATCTGGAGGAAGTAGTCGTGGCCGCGCTCGTCGATCCCCATCACCTCCTGGATCTGCGGCTCCGTCTGCAGAGCGAAGTTCTTGGGACTCCCGCCGCCCAGGATCCAGATCGCCGACTTGCCGCCGCCGCGCTTGGCGTCCAGCACGATGGACGCGGTCTCGTTGACGTCCGCGTTCACGTCGAACATCAGCTTGTTTCCCTGCAGCGCCTTGGCCGCCACGTTCATCCCGATCGACGAATCGCCCGGGGACGAGGTGTAGATGGGCACCGCGTGCTCGTACGCCGCCGCCAGCAGCGACTTGCGCCCGATCCCCAGCTCCTCCTCGCGCGCGGCGACGTACTTTCCGCACAGGTAGTGGAACTCGGCCGACGACATGGGGCGCTGGAACTCGGGGCCGGTGATGATCTGGCGGAAGAAGGCGTCGGTGTCCAGCAGCACCGAGTAGTCGAAGAAGATGTCGTAGATGCGTACGACCTCCTCCTCGCGCAGCACGGTGTCGGAGATCTGCGCGCTTCCCTGACGCAGCTCCAGCCCGATGCCGAAGTGCGTGTCGTGGTACAGGTTGGCGCCGGTGGAGATGATCCAGTCGACGAACCCGGCCTCGATCAGCGGGATCACGGAGCTCATCCCGAGCCCCGCCGGCGTCAGCGCCCCCGTCATCGTCAGCCCGACGGTGACGTCGTCGTCCAGCATCTTCTTCGTGAGGAGGTGGCACCCTTCTCTGAGACGCGCCGCGTTGTACGCCTGGAACGTCCCGTCCACCAGCTCGGACACGCTCAGCCCCGGCCCGATCCGCGTGGGCTCGATGCGCTTGCCGCTCAGGAACTTGCTCTTCGACATGTCTGAGAATCGCCTGGTGTTTGGATTTCGTGGCGAGTGAACTCGCGTCAACAACAGCACAAAGTCCGCCTTCGCGGACTCGGGGTCCATATCACGTCTCTCTAGCCGGCTTCAGCCGCCTTCGCGTGGTTTCAGCCGGGGGCTTCAGCCCCCGGCGGCGCGATGCCCGGGGTGAATCACCCAACCGGCCCCGGAGCCTGCGAAGGCAGGCTTCCCGCAGTTGTTGCAGCGGTTTCAACCGCCGGGCCCGCTCCTCACCCCAACCTCCTCCCGCACGCTCTTCTCCTCCGCGGCCGCGCAGTTGCGTTCGTGGCAGTCGACGATGATGCGCGCGACCTCTTCGGGCGAGTCGGTGACGACCATCAGCTTGAGGTCGTCGGGCGAGATCTTGCCCTCGGCGAGGAGGGTCCCGTGGATCCAATCGAGAAGACCCTGCCAGTAGGAGCGGCCGAAGAGGATCACCGGGAAATCGCGGACCTTGCGGGTCTGGATCAGAGTCAGCGCCTCGAACAGCTCGTCCAGCGTGCCGAAGCCGCCAGGGAAGATGACGAACGCCTCCGCGTACTTGACGAACATCGTCTTGCGGACGAAGAAGTAGCGGAAGTTGATGGCAACGTCCACGTACGGGTTCACGTGCTGCTCGAAGGGGAGCTCGATGTTGCACCCCACCGACATCACCTTCGCGTCGCGCGCCCCGGCGTTGGCCGCCTCCATGATCCCCGGCCCGCCGCCGGTGATGATGGTGAAGCTCGCCTCGCCCAGCAGCCGCGCCGTCTCCCGGGCCAGCGCGTACTGCTCGTGGTCCGGCTTCACCCGCGCGCTGCCGAAGATGGTGACGGCGGGGCCCAGGTTGGCCAGCGCGTCGAACCCCTCCACGAACTCGCCCATGATGCGGAACACCCGCCACGGATCCGTGTGCACGAAGTCGCCCGCCCGCGCCGGCGCCTGGGCGGGCGACTCCAGCAGCCGCTCGTCCTCGGTGGGGGTGCCGGTGCGCGCCGCGCGGTTGAGCGTGGGGTTGTCCTGGTTGACCTGGGCCATCGTACCGGTGTGGCAGTGGTGAACGCGCCGCCCTCGCGCCGGAGCGGCGCGCACGACAAAATAGAGCCGGGCCGCCGCCACGCAAAACCGCGTCCGCGGCCGGCGCATCTTTCCCACACGCGCGAGACCGGATGAGGCGACGGATGGGCAGGGCATTCGGGTCGATGATGGCGATGGCGCTGGCCCTGGCGGCGTGCCGCGGCGACCGCACGGACGCGCCCGAGGTGCAGACGGTGGTGGACACGACCAGCGCGCCCGGGGCCGTGGTCACGCTCGCCGTCCCAGAGCCGATGGGGTGGAACCAGGAGGACACGATCGTCGTCGCCCTCGCCAACCGCACCGCCACGGCGCTCGAGGGCGCGCGCATCCAGCTGGTGATGCAGGGGGCGATGGGTGCTGTCGCGGCGCCGGCAGGCACGCCGGGCGCTCCCGCCATCGACTCTGCCGGCGGCGAGACGCGCGTCACCTGGGAGCTGGGGACGGTGGCGCAGGGGGCCGCGATCGAGGTGCGCCAAGCCGTCCGCACGCCGCCCGCTCCCGCGGGTGCCGCCGCGACGACGCCGGTGTATCCGGTGCGAGTGGCCCTCCTTTCGCGCGCGGGGGCGCCGCTCGCCCCTCCGCGGCAGGACACCATTCGCATCCGTCCTGGCTCCGAGCGGGCGGCGGGCGGGTGCGCGACGGCGGGATCGTCGCCGGCGCAGCGCTACGGCATCGGCCCGGTGCGGCTGGGGATGACGGGCGCCGCCCTCCGCGCCGCCTGCCCCGAGGCCCGCGACACCGCCTGGCAGGCCGAGGGGACGGCGGAGAAGGGGCTCCTCGTCTCGCTGGCCGGTCGCGCGGTGGTGGCGCAGCTCGCGGGAGACAGCGTGGTGCGCATCGTGGCGGTCTCGCCCGAGGTGCGCACGGCGGTGGGCGTGGGGATCGGCTCCACGCTGGGCGACCTGCGCAGCCGCTACGGCCGGCTCTGTGCGATGCTGGGCGAAGGGCGCCTCGCGCTCTGGTCGCCGAACGCGCCGGGGGTCAGCTTCGGCCTGGCCCCTGCGGATACAGTGGGTGCAGTCGCGCAGCCCGACTCGCTGCGCGACGAGGTAAAGGTGGCGTCGCTCTGGATCCACGGAAAAGACACTCCATGCCCGGCGCGGCCGGAAGGGACCCGATGAACATCTCTCTCGCCTTCCTGGCGGATGAAGCCAACGTGTCGCAGGAAGGGAAGCTGAACGTGCTGGGCATCTTCGACCGCATCAACGCGGCGAACTTCCCCGTGGTCCACCCGCGGATGGTTTTCGCCTTCCGCGTGCAGATGGAGTTCGGCGACGCGGGGCGCACCTTCCCCGTCGAGGTGCGCCTGCTGGACCAGGACGGCACCGCGATGTTCGAGGCGGTCGGCGAGATCATGGCGCCCGCCGTCCCGCCGGGCGAGTTCGCCACCGCCAACCAGGTCTTTTCGATGGTTGGCGTGCAGTTTCCCGCAGAGGGGATGTACCGCTTCTCCGTGAGCATCGGCGGCGCGGAGCCGTACGACACCCCGTTCCTGGTGCAGGCCACGGCCAGCGATCCCATGATGAACTGACCGGCTGCGCACCGGCGTCCTCGTGCCTCGGGAGCCTGCGAATGGATCCACACGACCGATCGGAACCCATCGACGCGGACTGGAGCGCCATCGCCGGCGAGGCGCGGGCGCGGACCCGGGCGGCGCTCCCCACCCTTCGGCGTACCGGCATGGTAATCGGCGGCGCCGCGCTCGTGACGCTTCCCTTCGCGCCCCCTGTCGGCGTGGCGCTGGGCCTTCTCGCGGGCCTGTTCTACGGCGTCGTCATCCGCCCGACCACGGCGGGGGATCCCATGGTCTTCGTGGGCCGGATCGCGGGGCGGCGCATGTGGAGGAAGGTCTGGGACGCCAACGAGGGCCCTGACGACGCCGAGAACCGGGTGCCGGTCGCCCACTTCGCCAAGTGGATGGTGGACGCCCGCATCGACACTCGCGTGATCCTTGGGCCTGATGCCCAGCGCGTGCAGGCGGAGCCGGTGCGGCAGATGGACTTCGCGGTGGCCCGAGAGCTGTTCCTGAGCCTCGGGGACGGCGCAGCGGTCGGGTTCATCGTGACGCCGTCCAACGACCTGCTGGGATACGTGACCTCCGCCGGGCAGCCCGTCTGGTTCGCCGAGCCCACCGACCAGGCCTGGAAGCGCGGCGGGTACAAGGTGCTCGACGACCCCGAGGTGTGGCCGGAGTAGGCCCCCTTCGCATCCACGTAAAGCAAATGGAAGAGATCCGCGTCCGCACCGGCGACCGCAACGCGCTGGTCGAGATCACCGGGCAGGTGAAAGCAGCCGTTCGCCGCACCGGCGTGCGCGAGGGGATCGTCGTCGTGCAGAGCCTCCACACGACCGCCGCCCTGACCGTCAACGAGAACGCCGACCCCGACGTGGTGCACGACGTCCTGCGCAAGATGGACGAGATCGTCCCCGCCACCGAGCCGTACTACCGACACGCGGAGGGGAACAGCGACAGCCACGTAAAGACCTCCCTCTTCGGCCCGTCGCTGACCCTGATCGTCCACGACGGCCGCCCCCTCCTCGGCCGCTGGCAGGGCATCTACCTGTGCGAGTGGGACGGGCCGCGCGAGAGGACCGTGGCCGTGCAGGTGATAGCTGCAGCGGGCTGATTCGACCCTGGCGCCTGCATTTTCTGCTGATCAGAAAAAAGGAGATGAGTCCGATGCCTGATCGAGACGCCGACCCCCGGCCTCTGCCCCGCGGATGTACCCTGGAGGATTTGCGGGAACTTTACGCGTCCCTTCCACATCTGTCGCAAGACGACATCGACAGCTTCGAATGGGACATCGAAGAGGCTCGATCCCAGTTGGCCGATCCTGTCTTCCCGCAGGACCCCTGGGAACGTTGATCTATGCAAATACTGCAACGGAGGGGCAGGTGGATGGGCTCGATTCTGTAACCGCGCGCTATTCTACGATCAAGGCGGTCCTGTACCTGCACAGGCCCGATCCACGATGCCGATCTTGAGCTCTGCTTCCCAACTCGGCTCGGCGCTGCGGCTGGCCGTGCGCGGGTTGATGGCGCGCAACGAACCGGAGCTGCCGCTGGAGGCGCCGCGCCGCAAACCGGCCGTGGAGCGCACCGGGGTGTTTGCGGATGCGGCGTCGGTGGAGCGCTACCTCCGCGCCACCGAGGGAGCGGACATCGCCGCGTTCAAGGGCGATGGCGCGCCGCTTCCCCCGCTCTTCCCCACGACCTGGGAGACGGAGCGGTGCCTGGAGCTCTTCGCCGGGTTGGACCGACCGCTCCCGGTGGGCGGCGTGGTGCACCTGGAGAGCGAGATCCTCTGCCTGCGCCCCATCCGCCTTGACGACACGGTGCGCTGCCGCGTGGAGCTGGAGCGCGCCGAGCAGGTGAGCCGTGGGCTACGGCTGACGGTAACCGCGCGCAACTGGACAGCCACCGGCCAGCTATGCTCCCAGAGCACCGCCATCTTCCTGGCCCGCACGCGCGCGCCGCGGCAACCCCGCACCGGCGACCCGCCCCGGCGCGACCCCGCGGCGGAGGGGCCGCAGACGTGGGAGCCGCTCGCGAGCTGGGTGCTGGGCGGCGGTGCCGGCCGGCGGCACGCGCGCGCCTCGGGCGACTACAACCCGATCCACCTCTGGGGGTGGACGGCGCGGCCGTTCGGCTTCAAGCGCCCCATCCTGCACGGCTTCTGCACGGCGGCGATGGCGGCGCACGCCCTCGTCGAAGGTCCGCTGGGCGGCGACCCCACCGCGCTCCGCCGCATGCGCATCGCCTTCCGCGCCCCGCTCCCGCTCCCGGCCCACGCCCGCCTCTGGGTGGGCGAAGCCGAAGGCCAGCGCTGGTTCCGTGTCACCGACGACCCCGGCGACACGCTCTTCGCGCAGGGTACCTGGGCGGGCACCGTCCGCGCTGATCCGTCCTGATCCTGGGACAAACGGAGGTGAGGGGCCCGCCATCCGACGACGATACGGCCCGGTCGGGCGCGTAGCCGGCCGGTTGGGCGAACGACGCTTGGGCAAGTTGCGGGGAAACGCCACTGTTGTCGCACGTGGCTGTTCCGTTCCCAGCAACCGTCTGAGCGATGATGCACACCCGCAGCCGTCTCCTGATTCCCCTGCTCCTGATCCCGGCACTCGCGTCCGACACCCTTGCCCAGGGGCGGCCGGAGGTCGCCGGCAACTGGCTGGTGCGCGTGGAGGCGCCGCAGCCGCTCACGGCGGTGCTGTCGATGGACGAGCGCGGCGGCGTGCTCACGCCCGGCGCCTTCTCCTGGTCGCAGACCGTGGTGCCCGCCTCGGCCACGCGGACGGACTCGGGGTTCGTGGCCCGCGGGACGGCGCGCGGCGGCGAGTTCGCGCTGGACGTGGCGGTTCGCGGCGATTCGCTGCGGGGCACCTGGAGCGGCGCCGGCCAGGCGCCCGTGGCCGCAACGGGCTTGCGCCTGACGCGCGAGGCGCTGGCGCCGTTGACCGGGACGGCGGTGTTCGACAGTGTTGTGGCGGTGCTCGGACGCAGCTTCTACGATCCCGGGTACAACGGCGCAGACTGGAACCAGCTCGTGGCCGAGGCACGCCCGGGCGCCGCCGCCGCCCGCACCGACCCCGAGGCGTACGAGGTCATCGCCGGGCTGCTTCGCGCGCTGCGCACCTCGCACCTGAATTTCGTCCCCTCCGTCCGCCTGACGCGGCCATTGGGGCCGAGCACGGCGGCCGCACCCGCGCCGGCGGCCAGGCCATCCGTGAGCTGGCGGGTACTTTCGCCGTCGCTGGGCTACCTCCGCATCGAGAGCTTCAACCCGTCCGGGGCGGCGCTGGTGCCCGAGGTGGCGCGGATGGACAGCGCGTTCGCCGCGATGGCGGCGCTGCCGGCCATCGTTATCGACCTCCGCGGAAACGAGGGCGGCTCCGTGGACCTGGCCTACCGCCTGGGGCAGCACCTGAACGCGACCCCCGTGCCCGCCGGCTACTTCGTCGTCCGCAACGGGTACGACAGCCGGGGGATGCGCACCGCGGGCGCACTGGATGCCGCGAAGGTGCCCGCGCTCCCCACCGACGGCTCGGTGCCCGGCGAAAGGCTGGCAGAGGCGGTGGCGGCGGCAGGCGGTGCCGCGATGCTGTACATCGGCGGCGGGCTCGAGCGGCCGTACGCGGGTCGCGTGGCCGTGCTGACCGACAAGGGCACGGGGAGCGCCGCGGAGGCGGTGGCCGCCGTGCTCCAGGAAGCGCGCGGCGCCGTCGTCGTGGGCGAGCGCACGGCGGGCGCCATGCTCTCCTCCGCCGACGTGGTGGTGGCGCCCGGGTGGCGGCTTCGTTTTCCCGCGATGGACTACCGCACCGCCGCCGGCCGCCGCCTGGAAGGCAACGGTGTGGAGCCCAACGTCGCGGCTCCCCCGGCGGACGAGGCGGCGCTGTTCCGAGCCGCCGCTCAGGCCCTGCGCGTACCCTCCCCCTGATCCGCATGACCGACGCACTTTCCGCCGGCTCCGACCGGCGCCGCTGGACGCTGTACGCGGCGGCGTGGCTCCCCATGCTCGCCGCGTACTTCGGCGCCATCATGGCCGGCGGCGGCGACGCGCTGGGAAGCTTCACGCTGGCCCTGAGCAACACCGTTCCGGCCGCGCTGGCCGGCATCGGCGTGGTGTACGCGTGCGCGGCGATCCCCTGGGGCAGCCGCGGATCGGGCGCGTTCCTGGGGATCCACGCCGTGCTCGCCATCGCCTTCTCGCTGGCGTGGTGCGGCCTGATGCTGGCCCTGCGCACGGTCGTGGACTCGCTTTGGGCGTGGCGCGCGCGGGTGGCCACGCTCACCTTCGAGGAGCTCCGCTGGCAGCTGGGCGCCGGCGTGCTGCTGTACGTGACCATCGCGGCCGTGCGCTACGTCGGCGAGGTCGGCGAGCGCCTTCGCGTACAGGAGGCGCGCGCCGCGCGGGCCGAGGCGCTGCACGCGCGCGCGGAGATGCAGGCCCTGCGCGCGCAGATCAATCCGCACTTCATGTTCAACACGCTGCACTCCCTGCTGGAGCTGGTGAGCGCGGGCGACGGGCGGGCCGAGGAGGCCATCGAACGCTTCGGCGCGCTGCTGCACCGCACCTGCGACGTCCGCCGCAGCGCCGCCGACGACGTGCCGCTGACCGAGGAGATCCAGCTCGTGCGCGACTACCTGTGGATCGAGCAGCTTCGCCTGGGCGCGCGCCTGCACGCGGAGATCGAGGTGGATGACGACGCCCTGCGGTGCACCGTGCCCTCCTTCGTGCTGCAGCCGCTGGTGGAGAACGCGGTGAAGCACGCCGCGTCGATGCGCGTGGCGCCCACCTCCATCCGCATACGCGCGGCGCGGGACGGCGGCCAGCTTCTGCTGTCGGTGGAGGATGACGGGGCGGGCGCCATCCTGGAGCAGGTGGAGCGGGCGCCGGGCGCGGGGCTGCGGCTGGTGCGCGGGCGGTTGGAGGCGCGCTACGGCGATGCGGGGCAGATGCGGATCACCACGGCGCCGGGCGCGGGGTTCCGCGTGGCGCTCGCGCTCCCGGCCGGCGCGCCCGCTCTGGCGATGGCGGGGCAGCGATGAGCGCGATGGCGCTGCGTACCGTAGTGGCGGAGGATGAGCCGCTGGCCCGGCAGCGGCTGCGGCGCTTCGTGGAACGCGATCCGCGCCTGCTGCTGGTGGGCGAGGCGGAGAGCGGGATGGCGGCCGTGGAGCTGATCGATCGCCTGGCGCCCGACGTGGTGTTCCTGGACGTGCAGATGCCGGAGTGCACCGGGCTGGAGGTGCTGGAGCGCGCCGCGCACCGCCCCGCGCCGGTGTTCACCACCGCGTACCCGGAGTATGCCCTGCGCGCCTTCGAGGTGGAAGCGTACGACTACCTGGTGAAGCCGTTCGGATGGACGCGCTTCCAGGCCGCTGTGGACCGCGTGGCGCGCCGCCTGTCTGCCCCGTCTGCGCCCGCCCCCGCGCCGGAGCCGTACCTGGAGCGGCTGTTCGTGCGTCGAAAGGGCGAGATGGTGCCCGTGAGCATGCGCGACGTGCATCGCATCGAGGGCGCGGGCGACTACGTGACCCTGTGCACCGGCGCCGGCCAGGTGCTGGCCGACATCAGCCTGAACGAGCTGGAGCGCCGCCTGGACCCGGCATCCTTCCGGCGCGTGCACCGGGCGCACATCGTGAACCTGGACCACGTCTCCGCCATCCGCCCTTACGACGAGCGGCGCCTCTCCGTCCGCTTCTCCGACGGCTCGGAGGTGGTCGCCAGCCGTGCCGGCTCCCAGTCGCTGCGCGAGATGGTGCGCTGATGGGCGAAATCACCCCTCAACCGCTGTGATCTGGCCCACCTCGTAGTGCCCCCTCCTCGTAGCCAAGCTGCCGCCACTCCGAGGCATCCGCTCTCCAGGATGTAAACTCCGAGTCCTCCACCTCGCTCAGCACCTGACGCGCGGGTGCCGTGCCGACCCTCGCCGTCATCCGTTCGTCACGCACCAGCTTCGGCAACTCGTCGGGAACGGTGAGGATGCAGCCCGGTCCGATCCGCGGTGCTGCCCATCCACCCACCGCTCCACGTTCAGACCGCCGCCCCGATCTCATGGGACCGGCGCCGGTGCCGCGCGTGAGAAACCGGAGCCGTCCGTCCGACAGATGCTCCGCACAGATTAGAGCGCGAAACCAACCCCCGGAGACTCCTATGTCCGACAAGATCAAAGTGCTGTTCCTGGCCGCCGACCCGTTCCGCGACCGCGCAAAGCTGGAGCTGGAAGCGGAGATGCGCGCGATCCGGCGCGCGCTGATGCGTGGGAAGGCACACGATACCCTGGAAATGGAGTCTCACTTCGGCACGCGCACGCGCGACCTGCAGGCTGCCCTGCTGGACTACCGACCCGACATCGTCCACTTCTCGGGGCACGGCGGCAAAGGTGGCGTCCTCTACCTGAGCGACGCGGCGGGGAATCCCACGGCGGTGGACAAGGCGGCGCTGGGCAAGCTGTTCGACCTGCTGGACGGCGGGGTGCGCGTCGTGGTCCTGAACGCCTGCCACACGCATTCCATCGTCGAGGTGCTGCGCGACATCGTGGACTACGCGATCGGCACCAACCACGCCATCACCGACGAGGCCGCCTTCACCTTCTCACAGGCCTTCTACACCGCGTTGGGGTCCGGCGCCGGAGTGCAGCAGGCGTTCGACCTCGCGGTGAACCAGATGGAGCTGGACGGCAGCGAAGAGGCGGCGGTGCCGGTGCTGCGCAAGCAGTTCGGCGCGGACCGGCGGCCGCTGCTGGACGCGCCACCCGCCCCCGCCCCACAGTCGGCCGGTGGACAGCACAACAAGATCGGCCGGATCGTGGCCAGCAACGACATCGGATTCAACGCGGGAGGACGCTCAGGAGCCCCGGGAGGGCAGGCGAACGAGATCGGGCACCTTTCCGCGCGCGACGTGAAATTCAACGGCTGACAACGAAGGGACTTATGAGCGCCCACGGCATCATCTCTCTTCTCTGGCAGGACAACACGGTCGCCGGGCGAGTGATCCTGCTATTCCTGCTGGTTTTGGGAACGGCCGCCGGATCAGCTGCTGTGCGCCACCGCGCCCGGTACCGCCACCGCGAGACACGCACGCTGAACCACGTGCGCTCGCGGCTGCAGGAGCTTCGGGACGCGGAGCAGCCGACGCAGGGGGCGGAACACGGGAAGCGCTCTCCGCTCCCTCCTCCCGTGGATCTTCACCTGCTGCGAGAGCACGTACCCGGCGACACGCTGATCGGTGACCGGCTGGACGCGCTGGCCCGCATGAAGCAGGCGCGCGTGAAGGTGAATGTTGACGCGCTCCAGCAGATGACGATCTTGCGCGAAGGCGCCAGCCCGGGACTGGCCTTTCCCGGTTACGCGGTGGACCTGGCGATGATGTTGGGAATGCTCGGCACCTTCCTGGGGTTGTGCCTGATGCTGCTGGAAATGCAGGCGGTGCTGCCCAGCGCGTCCGGCGTTCCGGCGGCGGGGGGATTCAGCGAGGCGGTGGACAGCTTGGGGCACATCATCGCCAGCAAGAAGACCGCGTTCGTCACCACCCTGGTGGGGCTGGCCTGCGCCATTGTCATCTCTTTCCTCAACTTTCGGCTTGCGCGTGCCCAGTCGGCCTTTTACGACGCGCTGGAGCGCTTCACCACGGCTGAACTGCTCCCCGCAACCGTGCCTGCGGTGGAGGACGAAACCGCCATGGAAAAGCTGTCGCTGCAGCTTAGCGACACGTTCGCCAATCTGGGCAGCCTGTCGGAGCACCACGCGGGTAATCTGGAGCGGATGCAGGAGATGCAGGTCTCGTTCGGGGAGATCGTCCACAGCATCCGGGCGATCACTCAGCAGTCCGCGCGCGGACCGGCCGAAGAGGCGGCGGGCGCCCTGAGCACGCTGGTCAAGCAGCTGGGCGACGCCAACGAAACGCTGGTCAAGGTGGCCGAGTCGGTGGCCTTGAGCGCGGTGCAGCAGCGGCAGCAGGCCTTTCAAGCGACCACTGTTCACAGGCCCGCTACGCTGGGCACGCTGCTGGACGATGGCCTTTCCCTGCTGAGCCGTAATCCGCTTCCTACCCTGCTCGCGGCGGGCGCGCTGGTTTCCCTGCTCATCTTCCTCTTCTAAACGGAGAGCACGAGCATGCATACCACGCGCGGCGCACCGACTGTCCATACCGGCATAAATTACTGGCCGGGGCTGATCGACATGCTCACCTCCATGTTGATGTTCTTTCTGCTCATCTACTTCGTGGAGCACAACTTCAGCTCGGCTAGCGCCGAGCTGGCCGTCGCCCGGCAAAAACAGGCACGGTTCGTTGCCGTGCTCCACGAGGAGTTCGCGCATGAGATCCGCAATGGGCAGGTGGCGGACACCGCCGTGCTGAACCTGTTGCAGCTGCGCTTCGGCGACGGGGTACTGTTCGAGCCGGGCCGATACGAGCTGCATCCCCGCGGAGCGGCACTGTTGCGGCGGTTGGCCATTGTGTTCCAGCGGGTGGACGTGGCGGCGGCGGGGCCGCTGTACCAGCAGATCCAGGTGGAAGGGCACACCGACGACCTTCCCTTTCGACGCTCCTCGTACCCGCACGACAACTGGGAGCTTTCCACCGCGCGCGCCATGTCGGTGATGAAGTTTCTGACACGTGGCGCGCGCCCGCTGGAGGAGCGCCGCATGTCCGTGAACGGGTATGCCCAGAACCGGCCCGTTAGCAAGCGGCGCAACCGGAACCGCCGGATCGAGATCCGGATCTACTTTTCCGGGCAGCGGTCGGGAACCGACTCACCGGCAGAAGCTCGGTGAGCCGCGACGCCCGCCCGGAGCTGGAGTTGCGCCGCCTGCTGTGGCGATACGAGTACCGGGCGCTCTCGCCGTTGCGAATGAAGCGCGAGCTACGCGCGGAATACCTTCGAACCGCGCGCGAATTCGATCACCTGGCTGGAGGCGTTCCGGCCATTCGCAGGCACGATCCGGATCTGCTGGACGACCGTGACGCATTCCTGTCCAGGACCGATGCGGCCATCAAGACCGGCAGGTACCGCGAAGCGATGGAACATGCCCTCCGCGGGCGCGTGGTCCTGACGACCATGCGCGCCCTGGCAGACGCCGACGCGCGGGTACGTGAAGCCGCGGGCGCGGTGGAGCACTTGCACGGGCTGGCGGGCGCGAACCGCCTGCGCGGTCTGCCCTGCCTTCAGGCCCCCGCACGGCTGCTGGTGCAGGCCCGCCGGCAGATGGGCCGCCGTCGCTATGGCCAGGCCCTTTACCTTGCGGGCGCGTGTCTGGTTGAGGCGGCACCCCTGGCGGGGCGTGAACGGCCGGCCCCCCTGACTCGGGTCGCGGAGCTGGTGGCCCGCTTCGGCCAGATCCGCACCCTCTGTTCAGGAACGCGCGAGCTGTCTGGCGATGGCGCCGGCGATCCTCTGGCCGACGGGTCCGTCGATGTAGGCGTGGCCCTGGCGCGCGACGGCTACCTGGCTTTCGCCGAGCGGATAGCGGACGAGCTCGCGTTCCTGTTCGCGTCGCGCAGCCGGTTTTACCTCGAGCTCACGCGCTCCGGCGCCGGCGGGGCGGAAGACGCCGGGATACTGCCCGGGCCCTTGAATGGGGGCGCTGACGAGGATACCTGGGCCTCCGCCACCATGGAGCTCTGGCGCTCGCGCGTGCAGACCGCTCTGCAGAGGGCGGGGAGCCAACACGAGCGGTTGAACCGTGCCCGCTCCAGCCTGGGTCCCGCGGGCTCGGGCGACCTCACCACCAACCAAAGCTCTCACCAGGAAAAACCACGATGAACCAGACCTTCGAAGAGCGCCTGCTCAGAAAGCATGAGGCGGAGCCGCTGGAAGGACACACGGTAGTGGTGTTCGAGCGCGCGGGCGACCTGGGCGAGAAGTTCCACTGCATACTCCCTTCCGGCACTCCGATGCAGAAAGAGGGGTTTCTGCGCCGCACTCTCGGGCCCAGAAAGGAGTACGTGGCGTACGCCGTCACCGCCGCACCGGAGCTGTACGCGGACTTCAGCCGCCACGTGGTCTTGTCGGATCACGCGCACGAGTTCGACCTGCTGTTCAACCTGTGCTACTACGTGGACGATGCCCGCCTGCTGGTCACGACCCGCACCAATGACCCGCTGGGCTCCGTGTGTAGAAAGGTGGGAGACGTAATCTCCGCCCTCGTGTGTGAGCTTCCATGGAATTCGGTGTGGCACTCCTTCCGGGCATCCGTGGACACCGTGATCCACGACAACCTGAGCCCCCTTCGGAAAGACGCCGCGCGCTTCGGAATCGGGATCCGCTCGATCGGGGTGGACCTGCAGCTTCCTGAAAGCGAGACGAAGACGATCCGCACCGTCGATCGCGGGATCACCGACCTGGAGCTGACCCGGGAGCTGAAGCTCGCGGAGATCGAGAACGAGGAGATCCTCGCGCGACGCCGTAGGCAGAAAGATATCAGCGTACGCGGACACGCCATCTCGGCGGGCCTCGAGATCGCCGATCTGGAGGATCAGGAGCAGGAGGTGTCGCATCGGCGGGGCCTGCGGGAGGGCAGGTACGAAGCCGAGCGTGAAGCGATTCGCACCGTCGGAGGGGCCGTCCGCAACGCTGCTGAATACCGCAACACGTTCCATGGCCCGCGCGGCCTGACCGCCGGCGAGGGTGGCGGCAGCCACCCTCCCACACTGCTTTCCCCTGGGAAGGAAGGTGCCTCCTCTCCACCTGTGCCACGTGGCGATCGCCTGGCCGCGGTGGTAATCGACCTGGCCGCCGCCACCAGCGACGTGCATCCGACCCCGACGAAAAACGCCATTCGCTCCTCGCTGCTGCACCTTGTCGCCGAGGTGCTGGCGGACGGCACGAGCGATGAGATCCGGCGTGACCAGTACGCGCACCGGGCGCGCACACTGGTCTCCTCGCTGCACCCCGTGCCGGGTGACGTTGAACTGAATGTGCTGAACAACCTGATGGATCCCACCTGGCTGCAAAACGCGCTGGGGGTCTGACGCTTCCATTCTCAAGACCTGGAGCCGCGATCCATGTCCGACCAGGACACCTTGGTAAATGTGCCTGCCCCTGATGCAGCTGCCGAACCCGTGCCCCCGAGCGACTCCGGCGGCCAGGCGGCGATGGGCGACGGACCGCTTCCCGGCGCGTCCAAAGGTGAAAGCGCCTTCCGGCAGGCCAACGAAACCGGCGACATCGAAGCGGACAATGTCAGCTTCTCCACGATCGAGAACCAGATCGTCCACATGTACCGAAGCCGCACGGCGCTGCGCGACTTCACGTGCGCCGACGCCCAGCCGGTCTCGGAAAGCTGGGAAGAAACCAGCGTGTGGAGCTACGAGGACGCGAGCGAGGCGATTGATGGCCTCGTGAGGCACCTGGAAGATCAGCGCGTGCTGCTGCTGGACGCGACCCGAGGCGCAGGCCGGGTGACGGCGTCCATCTACGTCGGCCGGCGGTTGCGCGAACGGGGAAGTTGCGACAAGCCTACTCTGCTGGTGCAGTCCCTGGACCGCCAGGTGCGCCTGGACCTGCGCCGCGTGGCGGTCGCCGACAGGGAGATGCGCAACCGGATGGTGATCTTTCGCGACACGCTGTCGCGGGTGGACAAAACTGACCATTCCGGCTGGCAGCAGCTGAAGGAGCAGTTGCGCGAGCGTAACGCATACGTCGTCTTCATCACGGAATCCGGCGAGGCTGCGCGCGATGATCTGGCGCCCACCCGGCCTTTCGTCCGCGCGCTGCCCCGGCATTCACGGGAGCGGTTGGAGGCTGAACTGGAGGCGCGGCTTCGGGAGATGGGGCGTCAGGGTGGCGACGTGGCCGAAATAGCCGCCGCGCTGGACGCACGCCGCGATTGGCTGCTCGGCAACTTTACCTACGCGCCGCAGATCGCCGAGTTCGTTTCGCTGTACGCGGAGCTGAACCGTCCCGCCCTGGAGCCGGAAGAGGTGTGGGCGCGCTTCTGCGATACGGGGGGGCGGCTGCTGCGCAATCCCGACGGGGATCTGGACGGGTGGTCGGCCGTGCTTGCCCTGGCGGTTTCGCAGTGCCTGCGCGATGCACGGGGAGTGCGCTGGGTGGACTTCGACCGGCTGCACCGGCACGTCCGCGATTGGTTGCGTGCTGACCTGGAACTGCGCACTCCGCGTACGGTAGAGGACGAAGGAGGGCGAGTCCCTGCCGTCCCAGTCGAATTCTCTGATGAGCCGCTCCTGGCCGCGGCACATGCCGAAGACTACGTGGACCCAGCGACACTCGCCTGCATGGTCCGCTTTCGCGGCGGAGTCCCGCCGGAAGAGGTCTGGCAGGCCCTGCTCCAGCGGCACCGGCGTGCGCTCGGAACCCTGCTGCCTGGGCTCCGCCAGTTGGCCGAGGAAGGTGGGGACCTGGCGGTGCTGGCGGCGCAAGTCATTGGGCGCATCGGTGAACTGGACCCGGAGCGAATCGTCTTCCCGCTGGTATCCCGGTGGATGGCCTCTGACCACGACGGACTGCAGGGAGCCGTTGGTGCGCTGTACGAGGGAGTGCTGGGGAGCGGAAGCGAGCCGTACCAGAAGCTCTGCCTGCATCATCTGCACGAGCTGCGGTGCAGTCCCGCGGCGGCGGGAGTACGGCTGCCAGCCATCATCGCCGCGTACTCGTGGATTGGCGACTTCGAGCCCGCGCACGCCATGCGCGAGTTGGGCGCCATGGCGCGCGAGCACCTGGCGCCCATGATAGCGGACGTCCAGCGTCTGGGCCGGCTAATGGCTCGCGTGGCGCAGAAACGCGGCCAGCAGCGCTCCGCCACCGCCCGGGCGGTGCTGCAATCGTATCAGTCCATGCTGCGCGACCTGGTGACCCGCGTCT
The DNA here is from genome assembly GCA_036387335.1 of Longimicrobium sp. Taxonomy (NCBI): domain Bacteria; kingdom Pseudomonadati; phylum Gemmatimonadota; class Longimicrobiia; order Longimicrobiales; family Longimicrobiaceae; genus Longimicrobium; species Longimicrobium sp. Next base: position 14,972 of record DASVTZ010000230.1, on the reverse strand, counting down.
ACGCAGAGAAGGCAAGCACGTACGTGGCGATACAAATGACAGTGGCGTCTCTCATCGCCACGCGCGGCCTTCGCGTCGTCCTGGGCGAGCTGCGTCGGTGGGTAGCCGAGGGCGGGTGGCAGATGGGTGTGCTCGTGGCGATGATGTTCCTGAATGAGAAAGGCATCGCCGACCGCCTGAAGAAGCCCCGGGGAGATGCGGGTGCGGCCGGTGGTTGCAATGCAATGGTGACGTGGATGAGCGAAGGCGAGCATGAGGTGCGGCTCGCCGCGCGCTTCCTGGAGGATCTATTCGACAGCCTGGCGACGCCGTTCCTGGTAGAGACGGAGCTGCAGCGACACTGCGCCGCCAGTCTACGGGAGCACCTGACGGATTGGGTGCATAGCGCGCTCCCCAATCCGGACCATGCCGCCGCTATGAAGTCCTTGCTGGAGAAAATGGCCCGCATGCCCGCCCTGCGCGAGTCGCTCCTGGACCTCTTGGAGGCGCAGGAGTTCGCGGAAGGCGACCTGAAGGTGCGCAAGTTCGTGTCGACGATACACCTGTAGCGCCCGTCCGGGTCTTCCACACTCTGCCAGGTGGTGCGCCTGTCCAACAAGGCCGGTCAGGGGAAGAGCAGCCCCACGCTCCACCGCGGCGGGTCGCCGGGCTGCAGGGTGTAGACGTCGCGCTCGTGGAGGCGGCTGGGCCGTCCCTGCCAGAACTCGATGGCGGAGGGCACCACGCGGAAGCCGCTCCAGAACGGCGGGCGCGGGATTTCGCCGGTGGGGCCGAAGCGGGCGTCGGCCTCCTCCACGCGGCGCACGAGGGTGTCGTACGAGGGGAGCGGCGTGCTCTGGATCGAGGCCCACGCGCCCACCCGGCTCCCGCGCGGGCGCGAGGCGTAGTAGGCGTCCGCCTCCGCGTCGCTCACCTGCTCGACGCGGCCCTCGATGCGCACCTGGATCTCGAAGGGCTGCCAGTGGAAGCAGAGCGCCGCGTGGGGGTTGCCCTCGAGCTCGCGCGCCTTGCGGCTTCCCAGGTTGGTGTAGAAGACGAAGCCGCGCTCGTCGAAGTCCTTGAGCAGCACCATGCGGAGCGAGGGACGCCCGTCCTCGCCCACGGTGGCGATGGACATGGCGGTGGGCTCGCGGATCTCCGTCTCCGCGCGGGCACGGGCGAGCAGCTCGCCGAAGCGGGCGAAGGGCTCGGCAAAGGGCGCCGCGCGGACCTCGGGTGCGCTGGTGCTCACCGGCGCGTTGCGGCGGCCGCCTGCACGCGGACGGGGACGGTCAGCCGCGTGTTCTCCCACGCCATCGCCAGGGTGCCCGTGCCGCGAGCGGCCCCGCGCTCCAGCGCGATGGTGAACTTCTCCACCGGCTGCGCCACCCTCGTGCTCCGCATGGGGATGCGCACCAGGTCGCGGGAGGCATCGTACTGGGTGCCCCACTGGCCCGTCTGGCGGTTGACGATCAGGGTCCATCCCTGCGCAGTCGGGAGGGTGTAGAGTGTGTACGTGCCGCGCGGGACGAGCGCGTCGCCGATGCGCAGGTCCGCCTCGGTGACGAGCGTGGTGGCGGCGTTGGCGCCAGTGCGCCACACTCGGCCGTACGGCACCAGCTCGCCCACGATCCGGCGCCCGCGCATCGAGGGGCGGCCGTAGTCCACGTACACGCGTTTCCCGGCCGCGATCTCCAGCCGCGCCGTGTCGCGCGGGGAGAGCGGCTGGCCTCCCTGCTGCGCCGCGGCGGGCGCGGTGAGTGCCGTCAGGGCCAGCAGCGCGGCGAGCGCGCGGGTACGCATCTGCTTCGGGTGCAACGACATCAGGTCACCTCGGGTTAGTTGGGTACCGGATTTTAGGCGGCTGGGGCGGGCGGGGCAAGCGGGGAGGGAAGTGCGTTAGTGCGTTAGTGCGGTGCACCCCTATGTCATCCTGAGGGAAGCCGCCTCACAGAACTCGCCGCTTCTCCACACTCCTGCGGCGACCGAAGGATCTAGCCGGCGAGGCAGGAGGTCCGTGGCCCGCGAGCGATCCCTCGGCACGCGCAGTAGATCCTTCGCTCCGCGCCAGAGTGTGGAGCCGGTCGAGCGACGGTGGGGCGCGTCGCTCAGGATGACAGAAAGGTGGGACCGCGCTCCGCCGTATGCGTGGTTCCGCGCAGGCGGACTTCGCGTGGTTCCAGGGGCGAATTCCATTCGCTCCCGGTCATGCGACCTGGCCATTCGCCCCTGATCGTCCGCTCGTGGAATCTCCCCTGACGCACTAACGCACTAACGCACTTTTTCCCCCAACAACGCACACGCCGCCGCCAGATCCACGTTGCCGCCGCTGAGGATCACGCCGACGCGCTGGCCGGCGAGCTCGCCGGGGGTGGCGAGGAGGGCGGCGAGGGGGACGGCGCCGGAGGGCTCGACTACCAGTTTGGCGCGGGTCCAGAGGAAGCGCATCGCCTCAAGGATGGCTTCCTCGGTTACGGTGCGCATTTCGGTGACGTGGGCGCGCACGAGGGGGAAGGTGATGCGGCCGAGCGAGGGGGTGCGCAGGCCGTCCGCGATGGTGGGCGGGTTGCGGATGGTGGCGAGCTCGCCCGTGCGAAAGGAGCGCGTGGCATCGTCCGCCAGCTCCGGCTCCACGCCGACGACGCGGCAGCCGGGGGCGAAGTCGCGCGCCGCCAGCGCCGAGCCGCTCAGCAGCCCGCCGCCGCCGCAGGGGGCGAAGAGGGCGTCGAGGGGCCCCGTCTCCTCCATCAACTCCAGCGCCGCCGTGCCCTGGCCGGCGACGACGTTGGCGTGGTCGTAGGGGGGGATCAGCGCCATCCCGCGCTCCTGCTGCAGCTCGGCGGCGATCTCCTGGCGGTCGCGGACTTCGGGGTCGTAGAGGACCACCTCGGCACCGTAGCCGCGGGTGCCGGCGATCTTGGCGGCGGGGGCGTTGTCCGGCATCACCACGACGACCCTGACCCCAAGCAGTCGTCCCGTGAGCGCCACCGCCTGCGCATGGTTGCCGGAGGAGAAGGTGAGGACGCCGCGCGCCCGCTCCTCATCCGAAAGGACCGAGACGGCGTTGTAGGCGCCGCGGAATTTGAAGGCGCCGCCACGCTGGAAGTTCTCGCACTTGAGAAAGACGCGCGCTCCCGTCATCTCGTCCAGCGTGCGCGACGTGTGCACGGGGGTGCGGTTCGCGATCCCACGCAGCCGCTCCGCCGCAGCCCGCACGTCGTCCGCCGTTGGCAGGGTTTCGGTTACCGGCATGTAGTCATACGAGGGCAGGTCCATGCAAAAGGTTCACGCGGAGACGCGGAGCCGCAGAGGAGCGCGCGAAGTTCTCTCTGCGTCTCCGCGCCTCCGCGTGAGGCTGCTGTTTCAGTATTTAGGGATGGACGGATCCACTTCGTCGGACCACCGCAGGATGCCGCCTGTCAGGTTGTGCACGCGCTCGAAGCCCTGCTCGCGCAGGAACCCGGCGGCGTGCGCGCTGCGGCCGCCGGAGCGGCACTGCATCACCAGTTCGTCCTCCGGGTTCAGCTCGTCCATCCGGCTAGGGAGGTCGTTCAGGGGGATGAGGCGCGCGCCCTGCGGGCCGAGGTTGCCGATCTCCCACTCCCACGGCTCGCGCACGTCCACGATGGTCACGCGGTCGCCGCGGTCCAGGCGCGCCTTGAGCTCCGTGGGGGTCATCTCGGGTACATCGTCGTGCATCGCATCCTCCCGTGTTGCCTCGGCGGTGTCCAGCCCGCAGAAGCGCTCGTAGTCGATCGGCTCGTGAATCGTGGGGTGCTCGCCGCACGCGGGACATGCCGGGTCGCGGCGGAGGCGCATCTCGCGGAACCTCATCCGCAGCGCATCGAAAAGCAAGAGCCGCCCCACCAGCGTTTCACCCACATCGAGCACGATCTTGAGCGCCTCCGTGGCCTGGATGGAGCCGATGATGCCTGGCAGCACTCCCATCACGCCGCCCTCCGCGCAGTTGGGCACAAGGTGCGGAGGCGGCGGCTCGGCGAAGAGGCAGCGGTAGCACGGCCCGCGCTCCGCGCAGAAGACGGAGGCCTGCCCCTCCCAGCGCAGGATGGAGCCGTAGACGTTGGGCTTCCCCTCCAGCACGCAGGCGTCGTTCAGCAGGTAGCGCGTGGGAAAGTTGTCGGTGCCATCGATCACCACGTCGAAGCCGCGTACGATCTCCCGCGCATCGGCCGAGGTGAGGCGCAGCGCGAAGCCTTCCACGTGGACGTGCGGGTTGATCTCGGCGATGCGGTCGCGCGCGGAGTCCAGCTTGGGGCGGCCGATGTCGCGCGTGCCGTGGATGACCTGGCGCTGCAGGTTGGTGGCGTCCACAACGTCGAAGTCCACGATCCCGAGCGTCCCCACGCCGGCCGCGGCGAGGTACATCGCCACCGGCGAGCCGAGCCCGCCCGCGCCCACCACCAGGATACGCGCGCCCTTGAGCCGCGCCTGGCCGGCGGGGCCCACGTGGGGAAGGATCAGGTGCCGCGCGTAGCGCAGCGACTCGTCCGGGGTGAGCGCCGGGGGTGTCTGCTCCAACATCGTCCGCCTGTCTGTTCTGGGTCCGCGAAGCTGCTCCACAAGGGTAACGGGTGCGTCAACCGTCCGGCCGCAGTCTTGTATCGTGCAGCGCTTTACGATAGCATTCGCCTCCCGCGGTCCCCTCGCCGGGACGCCGCACTCGCACCCCCAGTCAGGTCCGGGATGAGCTTTTTCGCGCAGGCGCTCGACTACTTCCGCCATCTCGACGTCCACCTGGGTGCGCTGATCACCCAGTACGGAACGTGGGCGTACGCCATCCTGTTCGCCATCATCTTCTGCGAGACGGGCCTGGTGGTGACGCCGTTCCTGCCGGGCGACTCGCTCCTGTTCGCGGCCGGGGCGCTCGCCGCGAACCCGCAGATGGGGCTCTCCATCTTCCCCCTGTACGCCGTCATGCTGGCCGCCGCCATCCTGGGCGACACGGTGAACTACTGGATCGGGCAGGCGGTGGGGACGCGGGTGTTCAAGGACGACGCGCGCATCCTGAAGACGGCGTACCTGGTGAAGACGCAGGATTTCTTTGCGAAGTACGGCGGCAAGACGATCATCCTCGCGCGCTTCATGCCCATCGTGCGCACCTATGCGCCGTTCGTGGCGGGCGCGTCGAAGATGGACTACCCCAAGTTCCTACTGTACAACGTGGTGGGCGGGATCCTGTGGGTCTCGTCGATGCTCTTCGCCGGGTACTTCTTCGGCGCGGTGCCGTTCGTGAAGAACAACTTCGAGACGGTGGTGGTCGCCATCATCGTCCTGTCGATTCTGCCGGGCGTCTTCGAGTACGTGAAGCACCGGCGCGCGCGCGTCCCGGCGGCTCGATGACGCTGCGCGCCTGGTCGCTCGCCGCGCTCCTGCTGGCTCCCGGCGCCGCGCTCGCCCAGAGCACCGAGCCCGCGGACACGGTTCCGTCCGATTCCGCGCCGGCCGCCCCCGTGCGTCCATCGCGTTGGGCTGCGCCGTTTTCGGTGGAGTCCACCGGCCGCCCCACGCCGCACCGCGTGGAAGGCGAGGTCGTGTGGATCACTGCCGCGCGCACCACTCGCCGTGCCGCGCCCGCCGCCGAGCAGCCCGCCGGGCCCCGCGACTCCACCACGACCGAGACGGCCGATTCGGACAGCACTCCGCCCCCGCGCCGCACCACGCGTCCGGACACCGCCACCGCGCGCCGCACGCCCGCGCGCCGCGACACAACGGCACGGACCACGGCTCGCCGCGACACCGCGACCGCGACTCCCCGCCCCCGTCCGCGCACGCACCGTGTGGCCGCGGGGGAAACGCTCTCCGCCATCGCCCGGCGCTACGGTGTGACGACGGCGCAGCTCCGCGCCCTGAACCCGAACGACACCGCGGGCGCGCTGGAGGCCGGCATGGTGCTGCGTCTTCCGCCCGCGCCGCGCCCGTCGGGCACCACGCCCGAGCGCCCGGCCGCCGCTCCCGCCCGTCCGGCGCCTGCATCCGGCCGTCCCGCGGCGCCGCGGCGGCGCACGCACACTGTCGCCGCGGGCGAGACGCTGTTCGGGCTGGCGCGACGGTATGGCGTGACCACGGATGCGATCCGCCGCGCCAACGACCTGGGCAGCGACCAGTTGCGCGCGGGGCAGACGATCGTGATCCCGGGGCCGTAGAGGGCCCTCACCCCCTGGCCCCCTCTCCCGATAACAGGAGAGGGTGCCCCTCTCGTTCTCGGGAGAGGGGGAGGATGACGGGTCCGGTGGCGGGCGGCGGTGCGGGGGAGGGCACGGGCAGCCACGTGGGGCGGCCCCTACGAGGTATCGGTGTGAGGGGGCGAGGATTGGGGCCGGGGCGAGGGTGGGCAGACACGCAGGTCTGCCCCTACCGGCAACGGTGCGGATGTACGGGCGACGCGGCGGCGCGGGGCACGGGCGTGATAAATCGCGCCCCTACGAGGCATCCGCGGTAGGCGCGGAGTTCTCCCCCTCACCCGCCCTGCGCCCCCGCAGGCGGGGGAGGGGGCCGGGGGGAGGGGGCTTTCAACTCGAGGTAACACCATGACCGAATCAACCGCGCCGCGGGCCGAAGTGCTCCGCACCCGCGACCTGGTGGGGTGGGACGTGACCGACCGCGAGGGCACCAAGATCGGCGACCTGGCGGACCTGCTGTTCGGGCTCGACGGCAAGATCCGCTTCGTGTCGGTGAACCTGGGGCTCTTCCGCAAGCACGTGCTCGTGCCCGCGGAAGTGCTGGAATGGGCGTCGGGGGCGCTGGTGGTGTCGCCGTGGACGGCGGCGGAGGTCAAGGCGCTCCCCGCCTACGAGGGCGAGCCGATGACCGCCGCCGTGCTGGAGGAGATGGAGCGCGCCCATCCGCGCTTCTACGGCGACGCGCCCAACGTCTCGGACAGCGGCGAGCACCGCATCGTGCCGCTGAGCGAGGCGCGCGACTTCCGCCTGGCCAAAGGCGCGCCCAACCCGCTCGGCTGGACCGTCTTCGCGGGCGACAACGAGCGCGTCGGCGTGGTGAAGGAGATGCTGGTTGATCCCGTCGCCATGAAGATCCGCTTCATCTCCGTGGACCTGGCGGACGACCTGTTCAACCTGCGCGAGGACCGGCACGTCCTGGTGCCGATGGAGACGGTGGAGCTGCGCGACCGCGGGGAGGACGCGTGGATCATGGGCGCCACCGCCCGCCAGGTCGCCGCGCTCCCCGCCTACACCGGCGGCGCGGTGGACCGGTGGATGGAGCGCGCCGTGCTCCACGCCTTCGGCCTCTCCGCCCCCGACTACGACGACCTGGCCGCCGAGTCTCCGCCCCCGCTCCCCGCGCCCGACACTCCGCCGGAGCCGACGACGGGCCCCTGAGCGGGCGGCGCGATCCCCCGTTCGGCAGCCATCTCCGCGAGCGCGGCGCCCATCCGTCGCTGCGCCTCGTGCATCAGGGCGGCGACGTCGCCCTCGCCGAGGCCGGCGGTGGGGATCGGCTCCAGGATGCGGATCTCGATGTCATTGGGGTCCAGGCGGCGCTGCTTGAGGTCTGACTTCGGCTTGAGCGGCGATGCGACGACCGGCACCAGCGGCGCGCCCGTCGCCACCGCCATGCGGAAGCCTCCCTTCTTGAACGGAAGGAGCTTGCCCGGCACCTCGCCGCGCGTCCCCTCGGGAAAGATCCACACCGCCACCCGCCGCTCGCGGATGGCGTCCTCCGCCGCGCGCAGCATCCCCACCGATTGCGCCGTGTTGCCGCGGTCGATCAGCAGGTTCCCCGTCACCATGTAGAGCCAGCCGAAGAAGGGGACGGTGCGGATCTCCTTCTTGGCGATCACCACCGAGCCCGGCGCGAAGCACACCGCGAGCACCGGCACGTCCAGCAGGCTCTGGTGGTTTGCGATGAAGATGCAGGGCCGGTGCGCCGTCAGGTGCTCCGTGCCACGCAGCGTCACGCGCTGCCGGAAGATGGGGAGCATCCACCGGTGCAGCAGGTGCGCGTAGTCGTGCGCCACGCGCGACCTGTCGCGGCGCGTGAGGGCGATGACGACGCCGTACGTGGATGCGGCCACGAAGGCGAGCAGGGCGGCGAACATGCGCAGATAGAACATCCCCCCAACCTTTCCGCCGCGCGGCTCCGTGGCAAGGCCCTTGACCGCAATCTCACGCGGAGACGCGGAGGCACGGAGGAGCACGCGAAGTTCTCTCAGCGTCTCCGCGCCTCCGCGTGAGGCCAATCCGTAGAAGCCGGCGTGACGCTCAGCCGCGGCGGTGCACGAGTGTCGCGCTGGCCTGGTCGGTGGGCTTCAGGATGATCTCGTCGATGTTCACGTGCGGCGGGCGCGTCGCGCACCAGACGACGGCGTCGGCGATGTCGTCGGGCGTCAGCGGGGTCATGCCGGCGTACACGCGGCGGGCGCGCTCCTCGTCGCCGCGGAAGCGGTTCACGCTGAACTCCGTCTCGACCATCCCGGGATCGACGGTGCTCACGCGTACGCCCGTGCCCAGCAGGTCCATTCGCAGCCCGCGGGTGATGGCGTCCACCGCGTGCTTGGTGGCACAGTAGACGGCGCCTCCGGGATACACCTCGTGCCCCGCCACCGACCCGAGATTGACCACGTGCCCGCGCCCGCGCTCCACCATCCCCGGCACCAGCGCGCGGGTGGTGTAGAGGAGGCCTTTGACGTTGGTGTCGATCATCTCGTCCCAGTCCGCGGGCGTCCCCTCCTGGAGCTTCTCCATCCCGCGCCCCAGCCCGGCGTTGTTCACCAGCACGTCCACCTCCGCCCACTCGGCCGGCAGCCCGCCCAGCGCGGAGGCCACCGCCTGAGCGTCGCGCACGTCCAGCGCGATCAGGTGGCTCTCGGTGCCGTGTGCGGTGCGCAGCTCCTCCGCCAGCGCCTCCAACCGCTCCGTACGGCGCGCCGCGAGCACGAGCCGCGCTCCCTCGCGTGCAAACGCGCGCGCACACGCCGCGCCGATGCCGGCCGATGCGCCGGTGATGAGGACGGTGTTGAAGTTTCGGTTCATCTCGTAAGTCCTTTGATGGTCAGGCGCGGCGCCGGTCGTGCCACTCCAGCCCGCCGGGAAGGTCGTCCACGGCGTACTCGATGTGGACGACGCGGCGGTGCGCGGGCGTGGTCGAGGGCGATGATGCGTGGAGGAGGAGCGGGCGCATCAGCAGCGCCCCGCCGGCTCCGGTGCAGGTCGGCACGGGGGCGGCGCTTTCACGCCAGCACGCGGTCGCATCCGCATCCAGCCGTCCGTGCCGATGCGAGCCGGGGACGACGTGGACGGGCCCGTTCTCCAGTCCGCAGTCGTCCAGGTGCACGCGGACGGTGAGCATCCGCTCCAGCACGGCGGCGGGCGGCTGCACGTGGGTCACGCCCGCCTTCTCGGACCAGGGCCCGAAGCCGGGCGTCTCGCGCCTTTCGCGCACGGCGATGGCGAGATCCTGGTGCCACGCCACCTTCCAGTTCGCGTCGGGCGTTTTGTCGAAGAGGATGCCGCGCACGGGAAAGGCGCTCGCGCCGAGCACGGGCTCCACCAGCGCGCGTACGGCCGGTGACTCCGCCAGCGCGCGCACTTCAGGCACCGCGTCCAAGAGGTTGCGGATGGCGTACACGCTCTCGCGCCGCCGCGCGCCCTCTGCCCCGCCCGCAGCGTCCAGTGCGTGGAGGAGGCGCTCGACCTCGGCACGCCCGATCACGTGCGGGACGATCGCGTAGGCGTCTTCTTCGAGCAGGGCGAGCCAGTCAGGATGCATCGGGGGAACCCAGGTATTCCGCGGGCACCGCGTCCGTGAGCCACACGCCGTTGGCGGATCGGAAGAAGCGGTGGCCGGCGGCGTGCATGCGCGCGGCGTCGATGCGCAGGACGGTGGGGCGGCCGTGGCGTGAACCTACCGATGTAGCCGTGGCGGCATCGGTGGAGAGGTGGACGTGGCGGCGGGATCCGGGGACGAGGCCTTCGCGGCGGATCGAGTCCAGGAAGCGCGTCGCCGTGCCGTGGAAGAGGACGGGCGGCGGCTCCACCGGCTCCAGCCCGAGCTCCACATCCACCGAGTGGCCCTGGCTGGCGCGGATCATGGCGCCGTCGTCGCTGAGGGCGAAGCGCTGCTTGTCGTTCTCGGCCACCACGCGGCGCAGGGTGGCGTCGTCGAGCGGCACGCCCGCGCGCGCGGCGGCGGCGAGGAGGCCGTCAACACGCGTCCACCCGGCTTCGTCCAGCTCCACGCTGAACTTCGCCGGTTCGTGGCGGAGCACGAGGCTCATCCACTTACTCAGACGTGTGAGGGAGCGGTCCGTCTTCATCGCGGGCGCACCCCTCCGGCTGCGGCGCTGAGGGTCTCTTCGGTCTGGCCGAGGAGGTGGCGGCGGACGCGGTCGAGGGCGATCTGGGCCGTCATCCCCTTGACCCACTCGCGCCCGCGGTCGCCCACGTCGTAGCGGCGCGACCAGACGCCGCCCGCCCACGCCACCGCGATGCAGACGGTGCCGACCGGCTTCTCGTCGGTGCCGCCGCCCGGGCCCGCGATGCCGGTGGTGGATACGCCCAGGTCCGCCCCGGCCAGGCGGCGCACGCCCTCCGCCATCTCCTCCGCCGTTTGGGTGCTGACGGCGCCGTGCTCGCGCAGGGTGTCGGCGCGCACGCCCAGGACGCACTCCTTGGCATCGTTGGAGTACGTGGCTACGCCGAGGAGGAAGTACGCCGAGCTTCCGGGGACGTCGGTGATGCGGTGCCCGATCAGCCCGCCGGTGCAGGACTCCGCGACGGCCAGCGTCATCCCGCGCTCCTTCAGCAGCTTGCCGACGGTCTCCTCCATCCCCTCGTCGCCGATGGCGTAGACGTGCGTGCCGAGCCGCTCGCGCACGCGGGCCTCCAGCGCGTCCAGGCGTCTTTCGAGGTCGTCGCCGGGCGCGCCACTCACGGTGATGCGGGCCTGCACGCGCGGGAAGGCGGCGCGGAAGGCGAGGCGCGCCTCCGCGGGATCGACCACGCCCACCAGCAGCTCGTCCAGCTTGCTCTCCGCCAGCCCGAAAGTGCTGAAGACGCGCGACACGAAGCGCCGCCCCGGGTTGCGCGCCGCGGCCCAGGGGATCAGCGTCTCCCGCGCCATGCGCCGCATCTCGCGCGGCACGCCGGGGAGGCATGCGACGAAGCGCGTCACGCCGCCGCGCTCCACGGGGCAGATGATGCCGGGCGCGGTGCCGGTGGGGTTAGGGATGACGGTGGCGCCCTCCGGGATCAGCGCCTGCTTGCGGTTGTTGGCGGGCATCTCGATGCCGCGGGCGCGAAAGATTCCCTCGATGTGCGCCAGCGACTCCTCGTGCATCACCATCGGCACGCCCGCCAGCCGCGCCACGCACGCGGTGGTGAGGTCGTCCGCCGTGGGCCCAAGCCCGCCCGTGCACACGACGATCTCCGCCTCCTCAAGCGCGCGCTCCAGGGCGCGGACGATGGCGTCTTCATCGTCCGTAACCGCGAACCCGGCGACTGGCTCCACGCCCGCCGCGCGCAGCTCGCCGGCCAGGAACCCGGAGTTCGTATCCGTCGTCAGCCCCGCGACGATCTCGTCGCCGATGGCAAGCAGCGCGGCATTCATAATCAGTTTCGTGGAAGAAGCCTCACACAGAGAACACAGAGGGAACCGCAAGCCGCGGAGAAACCCCTTCGCGGTTCTTGCTGTCTCCTCTGTGGCTCTGCGTGAGACGGCAGTTATCCTTTCCGCATGCCGCGCAGCGCGCCCTTGACCGCCTCGCGGGGCATGCGCGTGAACCCGTTGAACTCGCCGCCCGACGCCAGCCACTCGCCGCCGTCGATGGTCACGCACTCGCCGTTGATGTACGGCGACGCATCGGAAACCAGGAACGCGGCGAGGTTGGTGAGCTCCTCGTGCTCGCCGAAGCGCTTCATGGGGATGCGATTGCGCGCCTCGGCCTCCAGCTCGGGAGTGGGCATCAGCGCCTTCCACGCGCCCTCGGTGGGAAAGGGGCCGGGGGCGATGGCGTTGGAGCGGATCCCGTAGGTGGCCCACTCCACGGCCAGCGAGCGCGTCATCGCCAGCACCCCCGCCTTGGCCGCCGCCCCTGGCACCACGAACGCCGAGCCCGTCCAGGCGTACGTCGTGGCGATGTTGAGGATGCTGCCGCCCTTTCCGCGCTCGATCATGGCGCGCCCCACCGCCAGCGTGGCGTGAAAGGTCCCGTACAGCACCGTCCCCACCACCGCGTGGAAGCCGTTGGGGGAGAGGTCCTCGGTGGCGGAGAGGAAGTTGCCGGCCGCGTTGTTCACCAGGACGTCGATCCCGCCCCACTTCCCCACGACCGCGCCCACCATCGCCTCCACCTGCGCGAAGTCGCGGACGTCGCACGGCACGCCGAAGACGCGCTCGCCGGTGGGATCGATCTCCCCGGCGGCACCCTGGAGCCGCTCCTCGCTGCGCCCCGTGATCGCCACCCGCGCGCCCAGCGACGCGAAGCGCTTCGCCATCGAGAGCCCCAGCCCGGAGCCGCCCCCCGTCACCAGCACCACCTTCTCCGCCAGCAGGTCGTCGCGGAACATCTCCATCTCCCGTTGCCGTCCACCCCCGGAGCCGCGCCTTCTCCCGCGCGGCGGCATCGCCGGAAAGGCTACCGCCCCCCGGCCAGCGGCGAAAGGGCGGGCGAGAACGAAGCGGGCCCGCTCCCCTCGACAGGAGAGCGGGCCCGGCGTGGAGCGGACGAAGCGGGCTACGGCGTAATCTCCACCGACCAGCGCACGACCGAGCGGGTGAAGACGCTGACGAACGACGAATCGCCCCTGGAATCCACCTGAAAACCGCGGTTCGCCGTTACCTCCACGTCGAGGACGTTCGAGCTGTCCGGGGGCACCGAGGCGGCGGGGACCACGATGCGGGCGGGGAGCGGCCCGGAGCTGCTGATGTTCAGCCTCTGCGCCCCGCGCGTGAGATCCAGCCGCCAGAACTCGTAGAATGCCGGGCCCAGCTCGGCGGAGGATGCCCCCTGCGAAAACGGAAGCACCAGGTCCGTGCCCCGGGCGACGGTCAGCTTCGCGGGGCCGCTCCGGGTCCAGACCGGCGCCCGGAACGCCGCCGGAAAGAACTCCACCCCCTTCACCACGGGGAGCGTCACCCCAACCACCCCCGCGCCGAGCGCGCCCGGCGCCACCACCAGCGTGCTGTCGTAGGTCCGGCCGGTCCCCTGCGCGCGCGGCCTGGGGCGCAGCGCCTGCCCCAGCACCCGCAGCGAATCGTCCACGAACTGGATATGCGTCGCCTGAACGCCGATCCACCCGTTTACGCCCAACGAATCCGCGCCCTCCACCGGCTGCACCAGATCCAGGTCCACGCTCGCCCCCGTGCGCCCCACGACCGCGTACTCCGGCGAGGTCACGTCCACGAAATCGACGCACCCCGCCAGCAGAATCAGCGCAGCAACGAGAACGCGCTTCATGGCTCGGCCAGCGCGGAAGCTTCCATCTCCCACGGGCGGCGATCGTGCTCGTGGATGATGGTGGCGAGCCCCGCGATCCCGAAGACGGACAGGTCCACGTCGAACCAGCGGCTCAGCGTGCGCGCGAGGGGACTGTGCTCCGCCGCCCACTCCTGCAGCGGCCGCCCCGCGGCGAAGTAGAGCTGGTCCGCCTGCAGGTTGTGCACGCGCTCGTGCGCAAAGGTCGTGACGGTCTCCCCCGGATCGGAGAAGCGGGTGACGCCCAGGAAGATCGTCCCGGGATACGCGAGCCCCGCCACCGGCCCGCCGTCCACGACCAGCTCGTGCGAGGGCGCATCGAACACCATCGTCCCGGCTGACAGGCTGTGCCCGGGGTTCCACTCCAGCTCGGGGCGCGCGACGGCGTACACGGTGCTCGCCAGCGCCAGCGCGTCCACCCGGGCCCGCACGCGCGGCCCGCCGCCGAGCGGGCGCACGTAGAAGCGAACCGGCCCCAGCGGGAGCGCCACCTCCTCGAACGAGCGCCGTCCCTGCCCCGCGTTCCACACCACCGACGAGCCGACTGACGCCACCTGCCGCCCCACCAGCCCCGCGCCGGCCCAGCGCGCCGCTGCGATCCGCTTTCCCGCGAACACCCCCGCCCCGCCCGCCGCCCCGCGCGCGAAGCCGTCGCGGAACGACCCGCCGCGCGCTTTCTGCACCGCCCCGGCCGAGACGGCGCCCACCAGCACGTTGGCGGAGAGCACGGTGAAATCCTCCACCCACCCCGGCTGCGGCTGCGCGGGGCAGAGCCGGGGAAGGGCGAACGTGGCCAGCACGCACGCCAGCGCGGCGCGGAAAGCTCTCATGGATCGTGGCGCGGGGATGATGGACGAACGGGCGCGAAACATACGCTCCCCCGCGCATCCCGACAACGCGCGCCCGGTTGCGTCCGCCCCGCGCGCGCGGTAACGTTTGCGCGCTCCCGATCCAGCACCCCCGTCAAGCAAAGGAAGAAGAGAGTGGCGAAGCGACTGATCTCGGCCGAGAACGCCCTCAACCTGCTCCTGGTCTTCGTGCCCATCGCCATGGTGATGGAGTGGTGGCTCCACTCGCCGCCGGTGTGGATCTTCGTGGTCGCCTGCCTGGCCGTCATCCCGCTGGCGGGGCTGATGGGGCACGCCACCGAGGAGATCGCGGAGCGCGTGGGCGAGGGCGTCGGAGGACTGCTGAACGCGACGTTCGGCAACGCGGCGGAGCTGATCATCGCCATCGTGGCGCTGCGCGCGGGGCTCTACGACCTGGTGAAGGCGTCGATCACCGGCTCCATCATCGGCAACCTGCTCCTGGTGTTCGGGCTGAGCGCCATGGTGGGCGGGCTGCGCTTCCAGACGCAGAAGTTCAACCGCACCGCCGCCTCGCTCGGCTCCACCCTGCTGGTGCTGAGCGCGGTGGGGCTGGTGGTGCCGGCCGTCTTCCACATGCTGGTGGGGAACACGGCGCGCGCCGCCGAGCGCAACCTGTCGTTCGAGATCTCGGTGGTGCTGATGCTCACCTACGTGGCGTCGCTCTTCTTCAC
>DASVTZ010000229.1 GCA_036387335.1 Longimicrobium sp. | reverse complement strand
CCCGTGCCCGCCTCTGCTCCGTACCCGCGTCCCGGACCCGAAAATCGTAGGGGCGGACCTGCGTGTCTGCCCTCCTCTGCCCTGCCTCCATCCCCGCAGTTGGTCCAGGTCTTTGTAGGGGCTGCCCCACGTGGCTGCCCGTGCCCTCCCCCGCCCCACCGCCCGCGCCGGACACCGAACGCAACGAGGCGCGGAGATCTCTCCCCGCGCCTCCGCGCCTCCGCGTGAGCCCCGCTGTTACAGAATGTACTTGCGCAGATCCTCGTCCTCTACGATCGCCTTCAAACGCCCACGCACGGTGTCGCCGTCGATGTGGATCGTCTTCTGATCGCGCTCGGGGAGCTCGAAGAGGATGTCCTCCAAGAGCGTCGTGAGCACGGTGTGGAGGCGGCGCGCGCCGATGTTCTCCATGCGGTCGTTCACCTGCGCGGCGATGCGGGCGATCTCGCGCACGCCCTCGTCGCTGAACTCGAGGGTCGCGCCGTCCGCGGCCACCAGGGCGCGGTACTGGGTGAGGAGCGCGTTCTTGGGCTCCTGGAGGATGCGGATGAAGTCCTCCTCCGTCAGCGCCTTCAGCTCCACGCGGATCGGGAAGCGGCCCTGGAGCTCGGGGATCAGGTCCGACGGCTTGGAAACGTGGAAGGCGCCCGCCGCGATGAAGAGGATGTGGTCCGTCCTCACCATCCCGTACTTGGTCTGCACGGTGGAGCCCTCGACCACCGGGAGGAGGTCGCGCTGCACGCCCTCGCGCGAGACGTCCGGGCCCGGCGCGCCGCCGCGGTCGGTCGCGATCTTGTCGATCTCGTCCAGGAAGATGATCCCCATCTCCTCGACGCGGTCGAGGGCCTCGTTGATCACCTCGTCCATGTTGACCAGCTTGTCCAGCTCGTCCTGCAGGAGGATGCGGCGCGCCTCGGCCACGGTCACGCTGCGGCGCTTCGTCTTCTTGGGGAGGACGTCCTGCAGCATGTCCATCAGGTTGTTGTCCATCCCGCCGTCCATGCCGCCCATGGGGACGAGCATGTTCTCCAGGGGGAGGCTCTGCGTCACCTCCACCTCCACCTGGCGGTCCTCCAGCTTCCCGTCCTTGAGGAGCTGGCGGAACTTGTCGCGGGTGCGCTCGCGGCGCTCCTTCACGCGGTCTTCCTCGGCCGCGACGCCACCGGGGCCGGCCACGAACACGCGCGCCTTTTCGGCCTCCGTCGGCTCGGGTGGGGGCGCGCCGCCCTCCGGAAGGGGCGGGATGAGGAGGTCGAGGAGGCGGTCTTCGACGCGGCTCTCGGCCAGCTCCTGGACGTCGTCCTCGCGGTCGGTGCGCACCATGTTGATGGCGACGTCCACCAGGTCGCGGACCATCGACTCCACGTCGCGCCCCACGTAGCCGACCTCGGTGAACTTGCTCGCCTCCACCTTGATGAAGGGCGCGCCCGCGAGCCGAGCCAGCCGCCGCGCGATCTCCGTCTTCCCCACGCCGGTGGGGCCGATCATGATGATGTTGTTGGGGACGATCTCCTCGCGGAGCTCCTCGTCCACGCGCTGGCGGCGCCAGCGGTTGCGCAGGGCGATGGCGACGGCCTTCTTCGCCTCGCCCTGGCCCACGATGTACTTGTCCAGCTCGGCCACGATGCCGCGCGGGGTCAGCTCGTCCAGCCAGGGCTGGGGCTCGGCCGCGTCTTCGCGCGGTGCCTCGGTCTCTTGCGTCGCCACGTCAGTCCAGCTCCAGAACCGTGATGTTGCGGTTCGTGTAGATGCAGATGTCTCCCGCGATCTCCAGCGCGCGCCGCACGATCTCGGCCGCGGGGAGGTCGGAGTGGTCCTTGAGCGCGCGGGCCGCGGCCAGCGCGTACGACCCGCCCGAGCCGATGGCGACCACGTCGTCGTCGGGCTCGATCACGTCGCCGTTGCCGCTGAGCATGTACAGGTGCTCGCGGTCGGCGACGGCCAGCAGCGCCTCCAGGCGGCGCAGGTAGCGGTCGGAGCGCCAGTCCTTGGCCAGCTCCACCGCCGCGCGGCTGAGGTTGCCGGGGTAGCGCTCCAGCTTCTCCTCGAACTTCTCGAAGAGGGTGAACGCGTCGGCCACGGAGCCCGCGAAGCCCGCCAGGATCTTGCCGTCGCGCAGCTTCCTCACCTTCACGGCGGCTGACTTGGCGACCACGTCGCCGGTCGTCACCTGCCCGTCTCCCCCCAGCGCGACCTTGCCGTCGCGTCTTACCGCGAGGATGGTGGTGGCGTGGAACGTTGGCATCGTCATGTATCTTCGACCGTCTCTCTAGTTTTCGATGGCTCGCCAGGAGCGCATGTATTCGCCGCTGGAACAACACAAAGTCCGCCTTCGCGGACTCGTTCCGCAAGGGCGGCACC
>DASVTZ010000228.1 GCA_036387335.1 Longimicrobium sp. | reverse complement strand
GCGATAAATCGCGCCCGTGCCGGATCTGTGCGGGGCGAAGGGTAGTTCTCCCCCTCACCCGCCCTGCGCCCCCGCAGGCGGGGGAGGGGGCCGGGGGGAGGGGGCCTTTCGCATTCAGCCCCCTCTCTCGATAACAGAGGGCGGAGCCCTCTCCTGTTATCGGGAGAGGGGGCAGGCGAGTGTAACGAGCCGGGGGTGAGGGCCCCTCAGTTGTCCGCCGACCCCTCGATCCCGCGCGCGCCCGTGCCCGACGCCTCCACGTTCAGCCGGATCAGCAGGCCCAGCAGCTCGCGCGCGGTCTGCGGGGAGAGGGTGGGGGAGTGGGGGACGAGGAGGGGGAGGCGCACCTCGCCCAGGCGGGCGCGGGCGGCGCGGGTCAGCATCACCGGCTCGCGCGGGTCCAGCGCGGCCACCGCTTCAGGGTCGTCGGCCAGGACGACGCGGAGCTGCTCGGGGCGCTCGATGAGGTCGGTGTACATGGCGCGCATGCGGTTGCCGAACTCGGCCTCAACGGCCACGATCGTCACCCCGCTCTCGCGCAGGCGGCGCTGCACGGTGTCGACCACCTCGGAGTTCACCGTCAGCGTGACGGCGGGGATCCCCACGTTCTCCGCGGCCTTGCGCACCAGGCGCGAGTGGTAGCTCGTGGTGACCACCATGTGCACGGCGCGCAGGGCGTCCTCCACTCCGTGGAACTCCACCGAGCGGTCGGGGCGGGGGAGGGGGACGGGCGAGATCCGCACCGGCACCGGGTCCAGCCCGAAGTCGTTGGAGAGCTCGTGGCAGTAGGCGGTCATCTGGTCCTCGTTGCTCTCCACTACCGCGCACCGGATGCGCGCGGTGGTGGTGCAGCGGCGGATCAGCTCCGGGACCTCGTGCACCGTCATCCGGCGCTTCCACGCCTCCACCAGCACCCCGGCCATCCACCGCGCCGTCTCCGCCAGCAGCTCGCCGCCCAGCTGGTCCTGCGGCGCCAGGTACACGCCGGAGCGCCCGCGGACCTCCACCAGCCCCTCGTCTTCCAGGGTGCGGTAGGCCTGCGCCACCACCCGGTGGTCCACCCCCATCTCGCGCCACAGGGCGCGGATGCTGGGGAGGCGGTCTCCGGGGTGGAGGAGGCCCAGGTGCAGGGCGTTGAGGATGCGGTCGCGGAGCCGGTCGCTCAGCTCGGTTACCGGGTCGGTCACTCGCGTCTCCTGGGGGCGTGGTACGGCGCGATGCCGCACGCTGTGCATGGGATGGCGACAAAAGTGGCCCCGGAAGCCGGGCCTCCGCAAGGCGCGCGGAATGTTCCGTGCGTGCAGGGGCGCGGATGCCTGGGCGCGCCACACGTCTTGCGTGCGGCGCGCCCACCCCGTAGCGTGCGGATGCGCCGGTGCGCCCGCCTCCCCAAGCCCCTGCTTGACTTGCGAACGTCTGCGGCCGCGTACCGCGGGTTGCGACCCCACTCTCCCCGCTGAGGAGCGATGCTGGGGCCTTTCTTCGTCATCTGCATCCTCGTCGTCCTCACCGCCTTCTACGTGGCCGCGGAGTTCGCGGCGGTCTCGGTGCGCAAGGGCCGCATCCGGCAGAGCGCCGAGGACGGCGACGCCCTTTCCGTGCGCCTGCTTCCCATCCTGGAAGACCCGGTCAAGCTGGACCGGTACATCTCGGCCAGCCAGATGGGGATCACCCTCACCAGCCTGCTGGTGGGCGCCTTCGCGCAGGCCACCATCGCGGTGCGGCTGGCGCCCATCTTCGAGGGGTGGGGATGGTTCGGGAGGGCCGGCTCCATATCGGCCGCCACCATCGTGGTGCTGGTGGTGCTGACCTCCGCGCAGATGGTGCTGAGCGAGCTGGTGCCCAAGTACCTCGCACTCGCCAGGCCCACCGAGGTGGCGCGCTTCACCGTGCTGCCGATGACCTGGTCGCTGCGCGCGTTCTCCTTCTTCCTCAACATCCTCAACGCCAGCGCCGCGTTCGTGCTGCGCCGCGTGGGGCTGGAGGCGGTGGGGCACGGCCACATCCACTCGCCCGAGGAGATCGACCTGCTGATCGCCGAGAGCCGCGACGGCGGGCTGCTGGAGCCGGACGAGCACCGGCGGCTGCGGCGCGCGCTGCAGCTGGGCATCCGCCCCGCGAGGCACCTGATGGTCCCGCGGCAGGAGATCGCGGCGGTGGACCTGGACACGCCGGTGGAGGAGGCGATGAAGATCATGGGCGCCTCGCCCTACACCCGCCTCCCCGTCTACCGCGGCGACATCGACCACTTCGTGGGGCTCCTGCACACGCGCGACCTCTTCGTGCGCCGGCTCGATCCCACGCCGCTCGCCTCGCTGGCGCCGCTGGTGCGCCCCATCCTCTCGGTGCCGGAGAACGTGACGGCCGAGGCGCTGCTGGCCCGCATGCGCGAGGGGCGCAGCCACCAGGCGCTGGTGCTGGACGAGTTCGGCGGCGTGAGCGGGCTGGTGACGCTGGACGACGTGCTCACCGAGGTGATGGGCGGGATCGCGGACGAGTTCAAGGGCGAGGACCCCGGCCCGGAGGTGCTCTCCGACGGCCGCGTGCGCCTTCCCGGCTACCTGCGGCTGGACGAGGTGGAGCCCTGGATCGGCGTGCTGCTGGAAGGCGAGTCGGACACGCTGGGCGGGCGCGTGACGGAGGAGCTGGGCCGCGTGCCGGACCCGGGGGCGCAGGTGACGATCGACGGGGTGGCACTGGAGGTGGAGGCGGTGGAGCACCACGCCGTCACCTGGGTGGTCGCCACCCCGCTCGTCCCGTTGAGGCCGCACGACGAGGACGCCGATGGGTGAGCTGCTGACCGTCGCCATCGTGCTGGCGCTGGTGGTGGCCAACGGGCTCTTCGTGGCGGCGGAGTTCGCCATCGTGGGGGTGCCGCGCGTGGCCATCGAGCGCCGCGCCGCCGCCGGCGACCGCGTGGCGCGCACGGTGCTCGGCATCCTGCGCGACAACCGCCGCCGCGACCGCTTCATCGCCACCGCGCAGCTCGGCATCACCGTGGCGTCGCTGGGGCTGGGCATGTACGGCGAGCACAAGCTGGCGGAGTGGATCGGCCGGGGGCTGCACTCGGCCGGGGCGGGGGAGTGGCGCTGGCTTCCCGCGCACTCGCTGGCGAGCGTGCTGGCCGTCATCATCCTCACCTACCTGCACATCGTGCTGGGGGAGATGATCCCCAAGTCGATCGCCCTGCAGCGCTCGGAGCGCACGGTGCTCTGGGTGACGCCGGTGCTCCTGCTGGTGCAGCGGATCACCCTCCTCCTCATCATCGTCCTGTCGTTCCTGGGCAACGCGCTGCTGCGCCGCTTCGGCATCAACCGCGCGGGGCTGCAGCCCGAGCAGGTGAGGACGCCGGAGGAGCTGCAGTACATCATCCGCGAGAGCGAGGCGGGGGGGATGCTGCGCCGCGACACCGCCAACGTGGTGCAGGAGCTGCTGGAGCTGGGCGACCTGACGGCGGGCGAGGTGATGGTGCCGCGCGTGCGGATCACGGGCCTTCCCGTGGGCGCCAGCTTCGAGCAGGTGACCCGCATCGTGCGGAGCACGCCGCACACGCGCTACCCCATCTACGCGGAAAGCCTGGACAACATCGTGGGGATGGTGCACATCAAGGATCTCTTCCACCGCCTCCGCCAGGGGCGCGCCGTGCACGCCAACGATGCCCGCCCCGTCCCCTACGTCCCCGAGACCGCCGACATCGACACCGTCCTCCACGCCATGCGCACCGCGCGCACCCAGCTGGCCGTCGTCATGGATGAGCACGGCGGCACCGCGGGGATCGTGACCATCGAGGACCTCTTCGAAGAGGTGGTGGGCGAGATCGAGGAGGGGCTGCACACCCGCCCCGAGGTCTTTCGCGACGAGGAGGGCCGCGTGGTGGCCCAGGGCACCGTGCGGCTGGACGAGGTGGGCGACTTCCTGGGCGTGGTGCTGGAGCACGAGGAAGTGGACACCGTAAGTGGCTTGGTGCTGGCCGAATTGGAGCGCCCCCCCCTCGTAGGCGACACCGTGGAGTACGACGGCGTCTGCTTCGAAGTCACGGAAGTGGAGGGCCACGGCGTGCGGCAGGTCGTCGTCACCGCGGTCAGGCCCCCGCTGCCGGGGCCGCCGGTGTAAACATAAGCCGTTACAAACAAAGGCGGAAAGCGGTGCCCGCGGGGCATGTGTCTTGCCCCCCGTCGCGGGCACCAGCCGCATTTGAGTGCCTCCATGGTGCACGCACCCGCGCGGCTCAACCACGTGAGGTGTTGCATGCACTACCGTCACATCGTCCCTGCCGCGCTGGCGCTGGTGGCCGCCCTCTCCGCTTGCCAGGACGGCGAGCTCATGGGGCCGGCCATGCGCGGCGGGCCCCCCGCGGCGCCGCGCCTGCTGGCCAGCGGCGCCAGCTCCAACTACGCGTACACCTGCCACCGCAGCATCGCGCCCAACCAGGCCACGGCCAACCAGCGGCTGGACGAGCTGTACGCCGACTGGAAGACGAAGTACGTGAGGACGGCCGGCGCCGGAAAGCGCGTGCTGGCGACGATGAACGCCGACACCTCCAGGACGTTCTCCGAAGGGCAGGGGTACGGGATGCTCCTGGCCGCCTACTTCGGCGACAAGCCGGTGTTCGACGGGCTCTGGGCATACGCCAAGAGCTACTCCAACCCCGCGCGCGGCCATACGCTGATGCCCTGGGAGATCCTGTCCAACGGAACCGTCCCGGGCGCGGGCGACTTCGCCACGGACGGCGACGAGGACATCGCCTTCGCGCTCCTGGTGGCGGACTTCCGGTGGGGCGGCTACAAGACCGACGCGACCGCGCTGATCAACGCGCTCCTCACCTACGGCGTAGAGGCGGACAACACGATCAACGCCGGCCCGTGGGCCACCAACGACGACGTGAACCCCTCGTACTTCGATCCGGCATACTACAAGGCGTTCGCCATCTACACCGGGAACTCCCGCTGGAACGACGTGGCGGCTCGCTCGCACGTGGTGCTCAACAACATCGAAACGTTCAAGGCCGGGCGGCGTCTACTCCCGGACTGGTCAACCGTTTCCGGCGACACCGCCGTCCACCGCGACTCCGCGCAGGACCACCGGTATGGCTACGATGCCGTGCGGGTGCCCTGGCGCATGGCCAAGGACGCGGTGTGGAACTGCGATCCCGACGCGCGTGCGCGCCTCGACCGCATGAACGCGCTGTGGACGGAAAAGGGCGGCGTCAGCGGCATCCGCGACGAGTACACGCTGGAGGGTGCCGAGGTCAACCCCACCTGGCACAGCGACACCTTCAACGCGATGGCGGCGGCGGGCTCCATCGTGTCGCCGAACCGCACGTTCGTAGAGGCGTTCTACACCGACGCGGCCGACGTGCCGAGCTGGGACGTAGGCTACTTCCCAGACCACCTGCGGCTCCTGGGGCTGTTGCTGGCGACCGGAAACATGCCACACCCCTTCTACACCCTGGTCGAGTCGTTCGAATCGGGGCAGATGACGGGGTGGAGGGGATACGCGGGCACCGGCTCCACCGCGACGGCGACGGTGGTGGCTCCGGGGGGGCGCAGCAGCCGGTACGCGGTCAAGCTGGACTACGCCATCTCGTCGTACGGCGGGCTGATCCGCGAGTACACCACGTCGCAGGACTGGAGGTACCACGCCGGCATCCGCTTCCGCTTCAAGGGGAGCGGCACCGGCAACTGGATCCAGGTGGAGCTGCAGGACAACCGCGGCCCGGACCCGATCACCGGCGCGTCCGAAACGTTCATCTGGGGCTTCACCGACAACCAGACGACGTGGAGGGAGATCACGATCCCGTGGACCGCGTTCACCCGCAACTCGTGGCAGGCCACGGGCGCGCCCAACGACGGGCTGACGCTCAGCCAGGTGTGGGGCCTCGCCTTCACGCCCGGGGGCACCGGAAGCTTCCAGGTGGACGAGGTCGCGCTCACGAAGTGGTGAGCCTCGCGCGCAGACGCACGCAAAACGCCCCTCCCCCAGGCAGTTTTGGGGGAGGGG
>DASVTZ010000227.1 GCA_036387335.1 Longimicrobium sp. | reverse complement strand
CCCCTCCCCCCGGCCCCCTCCCCCGCCTGCGGGGGCGCAGGGCGGGTGAGGGGGAGAACTCCGCGCGCGTCGCCGGCATCGCGGGCCCCCTCCCCCGCTCGTTCCTCGCTGCCCCTCCCCCAACCGCGGGGAGGGGTGTTTGCGTGCCCGTGCCGGTCTCCCGGTTCGTCCTGCCGCACGGCCGGTAGGGGCAGACCTGCGTGTCTGCCCACCCCCGCCGCCACGCTGACTCACGCCCCCCGCACGCGAACCCCCGTAGGGGCCGCCCCACGTGGCTGCCCGTGCCCTCCCCCGCACCGAACCCGGCCCACGCGCACCCTCGCCCGCAAAACGCCCCTCCCCCAGGTCGTTTCGGGGGAGGGGCCGCGAGTTGACGAGCGGGGGAGGGGGCCACGCCCCCGCCCCTCAGAACGGCAGCCCAAAGTGCAAATAGAACAGCCCGGAATCGCCCTGCGCGTAGGTCAGCCCCAGCACGCGCCCAACGGTCTCGAAGTACACGCCGCCGCCGACCGCGGTGTGCCAGCCGCCCTCCGACTCGCCATCGAAGTACACGCGGCCGGCATCCACCAGGCCGAGAACGCCCAGGCGCCCACGGGCGATCAGGCGCACCTGGCCGAGCGGCTGGCGCGCCTCGGCGGTGCCGAAGACGGAGGCGTCGCCGGCGAAGCGCTGGTACTGGAAGCCGCGCAGCGAGGTGAATCCGCCCAGGAACGCCGCCTCCTGAAAGGGATAGTCGCCCACCGCCGTCTCCGCGCCCGCGCGGAAGGCGAGCGACGGGCCGCGCGCGCCGATCGGCACGTACGTCGCGGCCTGCGCGCGCAGGTGGGCGAAGGGCGAGCCGTCCGTCCAGTGGAAGCCGCGGGCTTCCGCGGAGGCGGTGAAGCCGCTGCGGGTGACCGCCAGCGTGTCACGCCGGTCGAGCGCGACGCGGGCCAGCGCACCCGCCTGCGTGAAGGACGACGTCCCCGCGGGGTCGAGCGTCGAGATGAGGTGCTCGTCGCGGGCGCGGGCGTCCACGTAGCGCATCTCGGGGCCCGCGGCGAGCATCACGCCGGGGGCGAGGCGCCTGTGGAACAGCAGCTCGCCTGCAAGGAAGTTGTGGCGCACCACGTAGCGGTCGAGGTCCTTGCCTTCGTCGCCCGTGTCGTTGCCGAAGCCGTAGAAGCGCGTCGTCTCGAAGTTGTTGGCGCGCAGCAGGATGGTGGTGTACTCCGGACGGTTGGTGCGGCGGTAGTCTGCCGCGTACTCCACGCCCAGGCCGCTCGCGAACGGCGCGACAACGAAGCGCAGGTGCTGGAAGGTGGCGTACGGCTGGCGGCGGAAGCCGAAGCGCGTGGCCGACGGGCCGAAGCCGATCACCGGCCCCACGTCCGTCTGCCAGCGCGCGTGGGGGGTGAAGAGCGCCTTCGTGGTGCCGTAGTCGCGCAGCGGGGGCGGGTTGCCCACGAGGCTGGTGCGCTGCGGGATGACGTACGGACGCGTGTCCAGCTTCGCCTCGCTCCCCAGCTCCACCTTGTTGTCGCCGCGGTCGTCGTGGAAGACGGTGCGCCGCCCGCCGGACGCGACCGAGCGGTCCGCCAGCCGGTCGTCGCCGCCGCCGCCGATGACGCGCACCAGGATGTCGCCCGGGCCGCTTCCGGTGACCTCAGCCGCGTCGTCGCCGCCGCGCAGGTAGACGCGCACCTCGCGCGTCTCGCCTGGCACGAAGCGGCGCACGAAGGAGGGCCGGGTACCCTCCCCCGGCGTCACGATGACCGTCACCGAGCCGTCGGCGGCGCGGACGATCTGGGCGCGCTCGTCGTCGTCGCTGGCGTAGACGTCCACTTCGCTGGAGAGGAGCTCGTAGAACTCGCGCGCCGCCTCGGGAACGCCGTCGCGTCGGGCCATCAGCTCGGTGCGGATGCGGGGGCCGTCGACGGTGTAGTACTCGGGCGGCAGGCGGCGCACCGCCGTGTCGATCACCGCGTCCGTGATGCGGGTGCGCAGGAACTGCGCGATCGAGTCCCACGCCGCGCGGTCCAGCGAGGAGAGGAGCTGGCGGTCCAGCGCCGATGCCTGGAAGTGCAGCCCGTAGATGGTGCCGTACTCGGGCCCGTACTGCGTGAGCTGCGGCGCCATCTTCTGCGCGACCGACATTACGATCCCCTCGTGGCGCGCGAAGGCGTTGTCGCGGTCGCGGGGGATCGGCTCCCACACCTCACGCCCGCCGCGGTCGTAGCGCGCCCACCGCCACTGGTCCGGGTGCCGGTCCCAGTCGCCGATCATCATGTCCATCAGCCGCGCCTTGAGGTACATCGGCGCGTCCACCACGTTGTCGCCCTCGTCCTCCAGCTCCTTCAGGAAGTCCTCCGTCCCCTCGATCCGCTCCGCGCCGTTGAAGGCGGGGCCGCCGTCGTCCCCGTCCACCGGGCGCTCCTCGATCTGCCCCAGCTTGCCGGCGAACTCCTGGCGGTGTGAGCCCAGGAAGGGGTGGTTCGGCATCACGTAAAGCCGCGGCGCCACGTGCGGGATGCCCACGGCGCGCAGCAGCGGCGGCACCACGAGCGCCGCGGCGGGCTGCTTGGCCGCCGTCTGGTCCTGCGCCACGTCCTGGATGAAGCTCCCCTGCAGGTCCTCGGGTACGGCGCGGGCGGAGTTCTTGTCCACCGAGCGGAAGACGTACTCGCGCCCGTCGCGCCCCTTGAGCCGCAGCGACTCGGTGGAGAGGCCGCCCCCCTCGCCCGACACCGTGAGCCCCCCGGCGAAGCGCTCGGGGTCCAGCACCTCGACGCGGACCGGCGTGGTCCAGGCGGCGCGGTACTCCTCTCCCAGGAGCACCGTGTGCAGCCCGCCGGCGCGGTACCGCTCGCCGGCCGTGACGGTGGCCGTCTGCTGCGCGCTCGCGGCGGACGCCGTGCCCAGCACCGCCGCCGCGGCCAGGATGCGCCAGCGGCAAAGGTTCACGTGGTTCACGCGGATTCTTCCTCTCATTGTGGTCGGTTCGTGGCGCGCCGAATGGGCGGGGTCTCTAATATCCGTGCGGGGTGGGGGGTCTGCGCAATAGTCCTCTCACGCTTTCCACCCCGCCCCGCTCAGCCGCCGGTCGATGTCGAACGCGGCGCTGATGAGCGCGAGGTGGGTGAAGGCCTGCGGAAAGTTGCCCAGGTGCTCGCCGCTGGGCCCGAGCTGCTCCGCGAAGAGCCCCAGGTGGTTGGCATAGCCAACCACCTTTTCGAAGACGAACCTGGCCTGCTGCACGTCGCCCGCGCGCGAGAGGCACTCGGCGTACCAGAAGGAGCAGATGGTGAACGTCCCCTCGTCGTCTGGAAAGCCGTCCGTCTCGCTTCCCTGGATGCGGTAGCGGCGCACGAGCGAGTCCTCCACCAGGTCGCGCGTGACGGCCTTCATGGTGGAGGTCCAGCGCGGATCGGTGGGGGAGATGAAGCGCAGGAGGGGCATCAGGAGCACCGACGCATCCATCTCCGTCCCGCCGCGCTCGCCGACGAAGGCGCCGAGCTTCGGGTTCCACATCTCGTCGAAGATGGAGTGGTAGATGGCGTCGCGCGCCTCCATCCAGCGGCCGAGCGGCGCGGGGAAGGAGCGGCGCATCGCCAGCCGTATCCCGCGGTCCACCGCCACCCAGCAGAGGAGGCGCGACGACAGGTGCTCGCGCAGCTCGCTGCGGATCTCCCAGATGCCCGCGTCGGGGCGGCGCCAGTTCTCGCACACCCACTCCACCAGGCCGGACAGGCGCATCCACAGGTCGTGCGAGACGGGCTCACCGTACTTGTCGTACAGGTACACCGAGTCCATCAGCGCGCCGTAGATGTCGAGCTGGAGCTGCTGCGCCGCCGCGTTGCCGATCCTCACCGGGCGCGATCCGGCGTATCCCTCCCAGTGGTCCAGCTCCGCCTCGGGCACCTCGGGGGATCCGTCGATGACGTACAGCGGCTGCAGGGGCCCGCCGTTCCCCGTCTCGCCGGTCACGCGGTCCGCGATCCAGTGGATGAAGGCGCCCGTCTCCTGCGTAAGCCCAAGCCGGATCAGCGCATACAGGGTGAACGCGGCGTCGCGGACCCAGGTGTAGCGGTAGTCCCAGTTGCGCGCGCCGCCCATCCGCTCGGGGAGCCCGAAGGTGGGCGCCGCCACCAGCGAGCCGTGCGGATGCGAGACGAGCAGCTTGAGCACGAGCGCGGAGCGATTGACCTCGTCGCGCCAGCGCCCGGTGTACGTGGACCGTCCGATCCAGCGCCGCCAGAAGTTCCCCGTCTCCTTGAACGAGCGCGCGGCGTACCGCTGCGATGCCCGCGCCGCCCCTTTGCACTCCCCGCCCACCTCCAGCACGAAGATCGCCGTCTCTCCCGCCTTCAACGTGATCTCCGCGACGGCGTCGCCCTCCGCGATCTCCAGCGGCACGGATGCGTCGAGCCGCATGCGCAGCGATCCGTCGTCCGTCGCGAAGCACACGCCCTCTTCGGTGGCCTCGGCGGTGTGCGGAGTCCTGCCGTAGCCGAAGCGTGGAGCGCAGCGCACCTGGAAGCGGATCTCGCCGCGCACGGCTTTGGCGCGCCTCACCACCCGCCGCACTTCCGCGTCGCCGACGGGCATGAAGTCGGTGATCTCGGCCACGCCGGCCGGGGCCATGAAGCGCGTGAGGAGGACGTTGGTATCCGGCAGGTAGAGCTGCCTGCTGCGCGCCCCCGCCAGCGCCGGCGCGATGGTGAAGGCGCCGCCCTTTTCCGCATCCAGCAGCGACGCGAACACGGTTGGCGAGTCGAAGCGCGGGGCGCACATGAACCCGATGGTGCCGTCCAGCCCCACCAGCGCCACCGTGTTTAGGTCGCCGATGATTCCGTGGTCTTCGATGGGCGGATAATTCATCCGGTTCCCGATGGCAAAAGGTGTGCACGGGAGAACGGGAGTGCGTTAGTGCGTGAGTGCGTTAGTGCGTGAGTGCGTTCCAGAAGCGAAGATCCAGGAGCGAGAGAATTCGCCGCTGGAACCACGCGAAGGTCCGCCTGCGCGCACTCGCGCATAGGACGGCGCGCGGCGCCACCCCCCTTTTGTCATCCTGAGCGACGCGCTGCTCTGACCTTGCCCATACCCCACACTCCGGCGCGGAGTGAAGGATCTACTGCGCGTACCGAGGGGATCGGTGTCGCAACGCGGACCTCCTGCCTCGCCGGCTAGATCCTTCACTCGCCGCAAAAGCATCGGGAGCCCTGCGGGGATTCGCGGGGCGGCTCGCTCAGGATGACAAAATGGGGTGGAAGGTCGATCGACGTGGGCAGTTAGCACCTAGCACTTGGCACTTAGCACTTGGCACTTCGTTCTAACGCACTCACGCACTTCTCCGATGCCACCTACTCCCCTCCCCTCCGCCCTGCCCGCCGCGCGCGAGCAGACGCGCGCGTTTTTCGATGCCCTTCCCCGCTCCGCCAGGATCGTGGTGTTCTGCCACTTCGATGCGGACGGGCTGGGGGCGGGCGCGGTGTTCGGGAGGGCGCTGCCGCGGATGGGGTTCACGGACGTGCGCGTGGTGCCGAGCGGGCGCGGCGAGAACGCCTTCACCGACGCCGCCCGCGAGCGGCTGCGTGCCATGGCGCCCGATGCGCTCGTGATCACCGACCTGGGGGTGAACGGCGAGGGCGTGCTGGAGGGCGTGCCGACGCTCTACGTGGACCACCACCGTCCCGACGGCGAGCCTGCCGATGCGACCATCGTGCTGGGCTACGGCTGGGAGCCGATCCCGGCATCCGCGTGGCTGGCGTACGAGATCCTCCGCCCGCTCGCCGGCATCGACGACCTGTCGTGGATCGCCGCCGTCGGCACGATGAGCGACCTGGGGGACAAGGCGCCGTGGGACGAGCTCCCAGAGCTGCGCAAGCGATGGACGGCCAAGTGGCTGCGCGAGGCCGTCTCCGCCGTGAACGCCGCCCGCCGCGCCTCCGCCTTCGACGTCCAGACCCCGCTCGACCTGCTGATGCGCGCCGAACATCCGCGCGAGCTCACCGAGGGCGACTCCCCGGAGGTGGTGCGCCTCCGCGGCTACCGCGCCGAGGTGCAGGCGGAGCTGGCGGAGGCGCGCAGGCGTGCGCCTCTCTTCTCCGCCACGCAGCCGTGGGCGCTGGTGCCGCTCGACTCGGCGTGCCAGATCCACCCGCTGATCGCGCAGCAGTGGCGCGGGCGCCTCAAGGGGCACGCGGTGATCGCGGCCAACCGGGGCTACCTGCCGGGAATCGTGGCCTTCAGCGCCCGCACCTCGCGGCCCGGCCTTGTGCTCCCCGAGCTGCTGCGCGCGGTGGACATCGGCCCGGTTGGGGGCGAGTTCGGCCGCGGCCACGACCAGGCCTCCGGCGGCCAGCTCCCGACCGCGCAATTCAATCGGCTGGTGGATGCGCTGGGGTTCGACGAACGGGCGCGGGTGGGGGACACCGGCGATAGCGCCGGGGGCTGAAGCCCCCGGCTGGCACCACGCGAAGACGGCTGAAGCCGTCTGGCCCGTGCGCGGCAACGAAGCGCACCCAAGCCCCCTCTCTCGATGACAGGAGGGCGCAGCCCTCTCCTGTTATCGGGAGAGGGGGCAGTCGAGTGTCACGAGACGGGGGTGAGGGCCCAACCCGCGCCCCGCTTCTTGCGTTGCCGCGCCCCAGCCCGTGCGCGCGGCGCATCCGCCGCGCTGAACCCCGTCCGGCGAACCGCGCTCCCGTGTTGAGGAAGCCCCGAGATCCACGCGCGGCACCGCGCTGCCGATGAGACTGTCGACGCCCGTCCGACTGCTGGCCACGTACGGCTCCGCCCTCCTGGTGCTGGCGCTGTGCGCGCTCATGTATCAGGCCGTGCAGCGCTCGCGCGCGAGCACCGCCGCCGTTACGCGCACGCACGAAGTCATCATCCGCCTGGAGACCACCCTTTCCGACCTGCGCGACGCGGAGACCGGGCAGCGCGGCTTCCTCCTCACGGGCGAGGGGCCCTACCTGGAGCCGTACCAATCGGGGACGCAGCGCTTCGACCGCGACCTGAAACGGCTGCGCGAGCTGACCGCCGAGAGCCCTTCGCAGCAGCGGCGGGTGGAGGCGCTGCGCCGCGTGGGCACGGAGAAGATGGCGTACATGGCCGAGCTGGTGCGCGTACGTGCCGACCGCGGGATGGAACCGGCGCTCGCGCTGACGCGCACCGGGCGCGGCAAGGTGCTGATGGACCAGGTGCGCCGTATCGTCGCGGAGATGCGCGCGGAGGAAGAGCGCATCCTGCGCGCGCAGCGGGAGGAGGAGACGCGCAGGCGCAGAATCGTGATGTGGGTGCTCGGCGGAGGCGGACTGCTGGCGTCGGGGCTGGCGCTCCTCATCAGCGTCCTCTTCGCGAGGCACGCGCGGGCGCAGCAGGTCGCGGCGGGAGAGCTGGAGGGAGTCAACCACCTCCTGCAGGAGCGCGCGTCGCTTCTGGAGATGCAGAGCGGCCAACTCCGCCGCCGCGCTGTCGAGGAGGCGGCGCTGTCGGAAGTGGCGCGCAGCCTCACGACGGCGTTCGAAGTCGAGGAGGTGCTGCGGCGCATCGCGGACGGAGCGCTCACCGCCACGCAGGCGCGCGCGGCCTTCGTGGAGCGTGTGGACGACGGCCGCACCTGCGTCCGGCTGGTGGCGGGTGCGGGCGAGGGCCTTCCCGCGCTGGGCGTTACGGTGCCGTACGCCGGGTCGATGGCGGAGGACGTGCTGGAGCGCGACGAGCCGCAGTGGATCCCGGACGTGACCCAGGAGGCCCGCGCCATCGCCCCGGCCATCGAGGAATCGTGCGGGCGGTGCGCGGCGCTGGTGGTGCCGCTGATCTCTGAGCAGGACGCGCTGGGCGCCCTCGTGCTCCTCCAGGAGGCGGGGCATCCCCCGTTCCGCCAGGACGAGATCACCCGCGCGCGCACGTTGGCCGATCTGGCCGCCATCGCGCTCCGCCGCGTCATCCTCTACAGCGAGTCCGAGCGGCGGCGCGCGGCGCTGGAGGAGAGCGAGGGGCGCTTCCGCCTGCTGGTGGACTCGGTGCAGGACTACGCCATCGTCATGCTGGACCCCGAAGGGCGCGTGGCGAGCTGGAACCAGGGCGCGGAGCGGATCAAGGGCTACACCGCCGCCGAGGTGGTGGGCTCGCCGCTCTCCATCTTCTACCCGGAGGAGGAGGCCGGCCACGCCGCGACGCACCTGCGCATCGCGACGAGCGAGGGGCGCTTCGAGGAGGACGGCTGGCGGGTCAAAAAGGATGGGACGCGCTTCTGGGCGCACGTGGTGATCAACGCCATCCGCGACGAGCGGGGGGAGCTGCTGGGCTTCGTGGACGTGGCGGGCGACCTCACCGACCGCCACCGCGCCGAGCTGGCGCGCGAGACCTACCTCCAGCAGGAGCGCCGCGCCCGCGCCGAGGCGGATGCCGCCAACCGCGCCAAGAGCCAGTTCCTGGCCACCATGAGCCACGAGATCCGCACCCCA
Organism: Longimicrobium sp.; assembly: GCA_036387335.1. Classification (NCBI taxonomy): domain Bacteria; kingdom Pseudomonadati; phylum Gemmatimonadota; class Longimicrobiia; order Longimicrobiales; family Longimicrobiaceae; genus Longimicrobium; species Longimicrobium sp. The sequence continues at coordinate 10,306 of DASVTZ010000227.1, read as the reverse complement.
ATCAACGCCATCCTGGGGTACTCGGACCTTCTGGACATGGAGCTGAAAGGGCCGCTCACGCCGGGCCAGCGCGAGCAGGTGGAGCGCATCCAGCGGAGCAGCCAGCACCTGCTGGGGCTCGTGAACGACGTGCTGGACCTCTCCAAGGTGGAGGCGGGGGAGATGACGCTGGAGGCGCGCCCCTCGCCCCTTCGCGCCACCGCGCACGCGGCGCTGGAGCTGGTGGAGCCGCAGGCAGCCGCCAAGCAGATCGCCCTCTCCGACGTCTCCGAATGCGGCCGCGACGTGCGCTTCGTGGGCGACGAGGACCGCGTGAGGCAGATCCTGCTGAACCTCCTCTCCAACGCCATCAAGTTCACGGAGGCGGGGGGGAGCGTCACCATCCGCTGCGGCGTGGTGCACGCGCCGCCGGAGGAGGTGCGGCTGCACGGCCCCGGCCCGTGGACGCTGATGGAGGTGGCCGACACGGGGATGGGGATCGCGCCGGACCAGCAGGTGCGCGTCTTCGAGCCGTTCACGCAGGTGGAGGGCGGCTACACGCGCACGCACGGCGGCACCGGGCTGGGGCTCGCCATCAGCCGCCATCTGGCGCGCCTCATGGGCGGCGACCTGGTCGTCGCCAGCACGCCGGGCGAGGGCTCGCGCTTCACCCTCTGGCTCCCCGCCACCCGCGAGTCGGTCTCCGACATCCCCGCGGACGTGCTGCGCTGGCCGGACCGCGCCGGCGAGGTCGCGGGGCTGGGCGAGGTGGGGCGCATCGTGGCCGAGGGCGCCGACGAGCTGGTGCAGTCCCTGGCCGAGCGCCTGCGCGACGACCCGCGCATCCCCGGCGCGCGCGACCTGGACCGCGCCCAGCTCGAGGACCACATCTCCACCTTTCTGCTCGACATCGGCAAGTCGCTCATCACGCTGGACGAGGGCGGCGGCGAGCCCGCGCTGATGCGCGACGGCTCGGACATCCAGCGCCTGATCTCCGAGCGCCACGGCGACCAGCGCCGCCGCCTGGAGTGGAGCACCGACGCCCTGCGCGCCGAGTTCGCCCTTCTCCGCGAGGTCGTGGAGGCCCACGTGCGCCGCGAGGCCCCCGCCCGCACCGTCGACAACGTCGACACCGCCCTCTCCATCCTCGGCCGCCTCCTGGACCGCGCCGAGGAGATCGCGCTGCGCGGGTGGGGGAAGGGGTAGGGCGGGACTAGTTCACCCCCGCAAAAACACAGAGCCCGCCATCCAGGAGCGAATAAATTCGCCGCTGGAAAAGCACAAGGTCCGCCTGCGCAGACTCCGTCTCGACATCGCCTTTCTCAGCCGGCTTCAGCCGCCTTCGCGTGGTTCCAGCCGGGGGATTCATCCCCCGGCGACGCGCCCCGGGCGATGCGGCCCCGGCAATGCCGCCCCCGGCCACCCGCGCACCCATCCCGCCCCGAACCTGCGAAGGCAGGTTTCCCGCGGTTGTTGCAGCGGTTTCAACCGCCGGAAAGACTCACCCCCCGCCCTTGTCGTCGTCCGGGTGCCCCAGCGTGTTCGACACCACGCGGATCACCGAGCGCGCACGCTCCACCACGGCGCGGGTGGCGTCCATGAGGGCGGTGCGGGTCTGGGCGTTCTGGGACTCGTCGGTGGTGGGGGGCTCGGCGGGAGCTTCGGAGGGGGTGGCGCCGCCGCGCGCCTGGTTGAGGTACTCCTCCGTCTGCCGCGCCTTCACGGGAACGGCCGCGCGCAGCCAGGCGCACAGCGTGTCGTCCTCCGCCTCCGCCCAGCCGTCCGGGACCGGATGCAGGCGGCGGCGCTCGGTGGGGCTCTCGAAGCCCAGCCACCCGGACGCGTACACCGACCGCACGTTCGACGCGGAGCTGGGATACGTGTCCCACGCGCGCCACACGACGCCGGCCGGATCGGTGAACTCTCTGTAGGCCATGGTCGTCCGGAGGGAGCGCGGGTGAGCGTTCAATATGCAACCGCCGGGCGGGGGGCCGCCAGCGCCCTTCAGCCCGCGTCCGGGCGCCTGCGCGGCTCCACGCGCCCGTGCAGGCGGCGCACGGTCTGGCGCGTGCGGCCGATCACGCGGTCCGCCTCCGTGATCGCGGCGACGATCTCGTGGGGGACGGCGTGCCCCTCCACCGCCAGCTCCGCCGCACGGTCGATCACGCCGCGCACCACATCGAGCGCCGGGCCGGGATCCGCGTCGGTCAGGGTAGAGACGTGGCGGCGCAGGACGCGTTCGGCTTCCTCGAAGAGCATGTGGTACTCCAGCCGCACCTCCGCCGCCGAGAAGCCGAGTCGCGCGCGCTGGGCGCCGTGCAGCCGCGCCACCGTGCGGATGATGCTCTCGCCGTCGCGCAGCAGCGACGGCTCGCCGGCGCCGGCGTCGAGCGCCATGAGGGCGCGCGCCACCTCCACCAGGAACGTCGCCGCGTGGTCCTCCAGCTGCACCCACTCCACGCCGCGCGCGTGGGGAAGCGCGGGGTCGCGGCCGATGCGCTGCGTCCAGGCGGCGAGCACCTCCTCCACACGCTCCTCCAGCACGCGGCCCACGCTGGCCAGCCCCGGCACCTCGCTCGGGGCCGCGGCGACGGGCGCCTCGACGGCGGGCGCCTCGGCGGCGGGGAGCCAGAGGGTGAAGACGGAGCCCTCGCCCGGCATGCTCCACACGGAAACCTCGCCCCCCATGCGGCGCGCAAAGGTGCGCGAGATCGCCAGCCCCAGTCCCGTGCCGCCCTGCTGCCGCGTGTGAGTGCCGTCCACCTGCGTGAAGGGGTCGAAGATGCGCGCGAGCTGCTCCCCCGGGATGCCGATCCCGGTGTCCGCGACCTCCACGAAGCCCCACGGCCCGGTGCCGGGGAGCGGCGTACCCGGCGGCGGGACGGAGGAGGTGCCGGAGCGCACCGTCACGCGACCGCCCGCGTGCGTGAACTTGACCGCGTTGGAGACGAGGTTGAGGAGCACCTGGCGGATGCGGTCGCCGTCGCCCAGCAGCTCGGCATCGGCCTGGCACACCTCCGCCGCCAGCCGCACCCCCTTGGCCTCGGCCTGCGGAAGGATCATCGCCACCACCGACGCGGCCGCCTCTTCAGCCGGCACGCGCTCGCGGGCGAAGCGCATCTCCCCCGCCTCCACCTTGGCGAGGTCCAGGATGTCGTTGATCAGCCCCAGCAGGTGTCGGCTGCTGTAGCGGACGCGCTCCAGATACCCCGCCTGCCCCTCGGTCAGCGGCCCGGCGATGCCGACCTCCAGCAGCTCCGCGTAGCCGATGATGGCGTTGATGGGGGTGCGGATCTCGTGGCTCATCGTCGCCAGGAACTGGCTCTTGGCGACGTTGGCGGCGAGGGCGCGCTCGTACAGCCGCGCCCGCTCCACGGCCAGCGCTGCGCGGCGGGCCAGCTCCTCGGCCATCGCCACCTCCTCGCTCCCCCACCCTTCCTCCGCCCCGCCCGCCAGCACGATGGCGCCGATGATGCGCCCGTCCACGCGCATCGGCACCGCCGCCCCGCGCCCCCACTCGCCCGCGCCGAAGAGCCCGGCCAGCAGCCCGCCGGCGGGGACGAGCTCGGCCTGGCCCGTGAGGAGGACGCGCGCCACCGGGTGTCCGGCCGGGAGGAGCGACGGCGCCCGGCGCCCGAGGAAGCGCACCTCGCCATCCTCGCGCACGGCGGCTTCCACCTGCTCGGGCGCGCACTCCGGGTTCGCCAGGAAGACGGCGCACGCCGCCGCCAGCCGCGTCGCCGCGATGCGGGCCAGTGCGCGCAGCACCCCCTCCGCGTCGGTCGAGACGGCGAGCGCGGTGCCGGCCTCCGCCAGCAGCTCCGTGCGGCGGCGCCCGCGCACGCGCTCGGTGACATCCAGCACGGTGCCGATGAAGCGGGTCGCGCGGCGCGCCTCTCCCTCGCCCTCGAAGAAGCCGCGCCCGCGGGCGAGCGCCCATCGCACCGGGCCGTCGCCGCCGCGGATGCGGTACTCTACCGCGTACTCGCCCGGCCCGTGCGGGTCCAGCGCCCGCTGCACCGCCGCGTCCGTGGCCGCGCGGTCCTCGGGGTGGATGGCTTCGAGGAAGGCGTGGTAGTCCACGCGGCCGCGATGCCCCACGCCAAAGATCTCCCTGCACCGCCGGTCCCAGCTCAGCTCGCCGGAGACGGGATCGAAGTCCCACGTCCCGATGTCCGCGGAATCGAGGGCGAGGTGCAGCCGCTCGCCCAGCGATTCCACCTCGCGCCGGGCCTCGCGCTCGCGCTGGTAGAGCGTGGCGCGGCGCACGGCCTGCGCGCACTGCCGCGCGAGCGCCATCGCCAGGTCGACCTCTTCATCCCCGAACTCGCGCTCGGCGGTGAAGCTGAGCCCCAGCGAGCCCAGCACCTCCCCCTCCACGGAAAGGGGAACGGAGAGGATGGCCGGGTACGGCGTCGGCAGTTCCCCAAGCGAGGGATAGAGGCGCGCGCGCTCCGCCTTGGAGCGCAGCGCGACCGGCTCCCCCGTGCGCGCGGCGTCCGACAGCGGCACGCCCGCGGTGAGCGGGAAGCTGCGCCACTCCTCGATTATCTTCCGCGGATAGCCGCGGTGCTCCACCAGCTCCAGCCGCTCGCCATCCTCATCCAGCAGCACCACCACGCCGGCCGCGGCGCCCAGCAGCGCGATTCCCTGCTCCATCACGACGCGCGTCACCTCGGCGGGGGTCAGCGCCTCGGAGAGGGCGGCGGTCACCCACTGAAGGCCGCGGGTGCGCTCGGCGGCGCGCTCGGCGGCGGCGCGGGCCTCCTGCATCTCGGCGAAGGCACGCTCGCGCGCCGTCACGTCCAGCACCAGCGAGAGATGGGCGACCAGCTCGCCGGACGCATCCACGACGGCGGTGTTGTACCACTCGCAGTGCAGGATGCGCCCGTCGCGGGTGACGTTGCGGTTGATGGAAAGCGTCTGGCGCGCCGTTCCGCGCACCATCTCCAGGGTCCGCTCGCGGACGGCCGCGCGGTCGTCGGGGTGCACGAAGGGCCAGTCGGCCGAGCGCTTCCCCAGCACCTCCTCCGCGCGCCATCCGAAGAGCGCCTCGGCCTCGGCGGGCCAGCGCGTCACCCGCCCTTCCCCGTCCCATTCCACGGACACGAGCGGCGAGTGCCCCGCGGACGGGGGTGCGTTAGAGGAGGTGCGGTGATCCATGGGGGACTTCGGGCGGGTGTGGAGGGGCGCCCGAAAACTACATCGTCCGCCCCTCACGTGCCACTCCCCCGCCCAACAGCCTCACGCAGAGCCACAGAGGAAACCGCAAGAACGGAAAAGGTCCTTTCTGTGGCTTGCAGTGTCCTCTGTGTCCTCTGTGTGAGGCTTTTCTTCAGGGCTCCAGGCTCGCGAAGTCCTCGTCGGACAGCTCGATCCCCGCCCCGGCGACGTTCTCCTCCAGGTGCTTGACTTGAGAGGTGCCGGGGATGGGGAGCATGACGGGCGTGCGCCGCAGCAGCCAGGCGAGCGCGATCTGCGACGGGCGCGCACCGTGCCGCGCCGCGATCTCCGCGAGCGGGCCGCCGTCCTCCGCCAGCTTGCCCACGGCCAGCGGGAACCAGGGGATGAAGCCGATCCCCTCGCGGCCGCAGTGGTCCACGACGGATTCCCACTCGCGGTCGGCGAGGTTGTAGCGGTTCTGCACCGACGCGACCGGGAAATGGCGCCCCGCCGCCTCGATCTCCTCCACCGTCGTCTCGGAGAGGCCGATGTGCCGGATCTTCCCCTCGCGCTGGAGCTCGGCCAGGACGCCGAACTGCTCGTCCGCGGGGACGTCGGGGTCGATGCGGTGGAGCTGGTACAGGTCGATGCGCTCCAGCCCCAGGCGACGCAGGCTCCCCTCCACCCCCTGGCGGAGCCGCTCCGGACGCCCGTTCGACTCCCACTGGTCGGGACCGGGGCGCTCCAGCCCGCCCTTGGTGGCGATCACCAGGCCATCGCGGTACGGGTGCAGCGCCTCGCGGATCAGCTCCTCGCTCACGTGCGGACCGTACGATTCCGCGGTGTCGATCAGGTTCACCCCCAGCTCCACCGCGCGCCGCAGCACCGCGATGGCCTCCGCGCGGTCGGCGGGCGGACCCCAGATCCCCTTCCCCGTGATGCGCATGGCGCCGAAGCCCAGCCGGTTGACCGGAAGGTCGCCGCCCAGCATGAAGGTGCCGCTCCGGGCGGCGTCGATCGGTTGCGATGACAAGAGTTGCCTCGATTGCAAACGGCAGTAGCGGAACTTCGCGGACGCGGGTGCCCCTGCACGCTCGGTGCCGCGAACGCCCGGGCACACGCCCTCGGCCGCACCCCGCGCGTGAGCCCCGCCGCCTTGCACGTGGCCCGTCATTTGCTTAAGTTCTGAAACACTTCTTGCGGGCGCCCTCGGTTGTGGCGCCGGCGCCAACGGGGAAAGCAGAGCGAGGAAAGATGGCAAACGTGCGGCTGGCGATCGTCTATTACAGCACCTACGGCACCAACCACCGGATGGCCGAGATCGCCGCGGAAGCGGCGCAGGCCGAGGGGGCGGAGGTGCGTCTCCTCAAGGCGCGCGAGACGGCGCCGGAGGGCGTGGTCAACGGACAGGACGCGTGGAAGGCGCACGCCGAGCACACCGCCCAGGTCCCCGTTGCCACCCTGGAGGATCTGGACTGGGCGAACGCCATCCTGATCAGCGCCCCCACGCGCTTCGGCGTGATGGCGAGCCAGATGCGCGCCTTCATCGACCAGCTCGGGCCGCTGTGGGGCCGCGGCGGACTCGCGAACAAGGCGGTCAGCGCCATGAGCAGCGCCCAGAACCCCCACGGCGGGCAGGAGACGACGCTGATCAGCATGTACACCACCTTCATGCACTGGGGCGCCATCCTGGTGCCGCCCGGCTACACCGACCCCGCGGTCTTCGCCAGCGGCGGCAACCCGTACGGCGCCAGCGTCACCCAGACAGGCACCGTCGGCGCCGAGGACGAAGCCGCCATCCGCCACCAGGCGCGCCGCCTGGTTCAGGTCGCGGCGAAGCTGGCTGCCTGACGATAGAGGGCGCGGCGGCCACCCGGCCGCCGCGCCTTCTTGACATCCCGGCTGCACCAATTAGTTTAGTTCTGTAACTTCAATCGAGCCGGGAATGCCGATGCCGCCACGCGACGCACAAGCCGAGTCCCTCCGCCTCTGGGTGGTCTTCGCGCGGGCGCACGCGGCGGTCGCGGCCCGCGCGCAGTCGGACGTGGCGCGGCACGGGCTGACGATAGCGGAGTTCGGGGTGCTGGAGGCGCTGCACCACAAGGGGCCGCTCCTGTTGAGCGAGCTCAAGGAGAAGATCCTGGTCTCCAACGCCGGCGTCACCTACCTGGTCGACCGGCTGGAGGCGCGGGGCCTGGTGGAGCGCCGCCGCTGCGACCGCGACCGGCGCGCCTACTACGCCCACCTCACGGACGATGGCACCGCCTTCGTGGAGCGCATCTTCCCCGAGCACGCCGCCGCGATCGAGGAAGCCTTCTCCGTCCTCGACCCCGCCGAGCGCGCCACCGCGACCGACCTGCTCCGCCGCGTGGGCCTGCATGCGGCGAGAGAGGCGTGATAGCGCTGGTGCGGTTCGGGTTCACCCATAAGTTTTAGTAGTATAATTTATACTACTGTACCAACCGGGTCATCCGGCGCGCACGGATGGCGTGAGCGGCGCAGGCGGGGTTCATGCAGGCGCCGGCCGGACATCACCGCCCGATGAGGGCACATCACGAGAGGATCGCATGGAGCTGACTGGCATCCACCACCTGACGGCGGTCTCGGCGGACATCCGCGCGAACCACCTCTTCTATACGCGCACGCTGGGGATGCGGCTGGTGAAGCGCTCCGTGAACCAGGACGACGTGAGCGCGTACCACCTCTTCTACGCGGACGCGGTGGGGAGCCCGGGGAGCGACCTCACCTTCTTCGACTGGCCGGTGATGCGCGAGCGGCGCGGCACGCGCTCCATCGCGCGCACGCACCTGCGCGTGGCGGGCGCGGAGTCGATGCTGTGGTGGGCCGCCTACCTGCGCGAAAAGGGCGTCACCTCCGGCGACCTGGTGGAGCGCGACGGACGTCTGACGCTGGACCTCGAGGACCCCGAAGGGCAGCGCCTGTCGCTGGTGGACGACGGCGGCGCGGGCGAGGCGCATCCGTGGGAGCGGAGCCCCGTCCCGGCCGAGCACCAGATCCGCGGGCTGGGGCCGATCGTGCTGAGCGTCCCGGCGCTGGCGAGGACGGACGCGCTGCTGCAGAACGCGCTCGGCATGCGCCCGGTGCGCACCTATCCGCACCCGGAGAACGCGAAGCATACCGTGCACGTGTACGAGATGGGCGCCGGTGGAGCGGGCGCGGAGCTCCACGTGGCGGAGCAGCCGGACCTGCCGGTGGCGCGCGGGGGCGCGGGGGGCGTGCACCACGTGGCCTTCCGCATCCCGGACGCGGACTACGAGGCGTGGGCGCGGCACCTGAACGAGCTGCGCATCGCCAACAGCGGCGAGGTGGACCGCTTCTGGTTCCACAGCCTGTACTTCCGCGAGCCGAACGGCATCCTGTTCGAGATCGCCACCGACGGGCCCGGCTTCGGGGTGGACGAGGACCCGGCCACGCTCGGCGAAAAGGTGGTGCTGCCGCCGTTCCTGGAGCCGCAGCGCGCGGCCATCATCGCCAACCTCAAGCCGATCGACTGAAGGTACAGCGGGGCCTCACACAGAGCCACAGAGGAGACGGCAAGAGCGGAAAAGGGGTTCTCTGCGGCTTGTCGTTCCCCTCCGTGTTCTCTGTGTGAGGCTTTTTACGGCGGGCCGCCGACGCTCTAATCTTTCTCTCATCTCGTTGTCAATCCTGCGTTTTAGCATCGCCCCGCCGCCTTGATTGTGTAGGCGGGGCGTGGCGTATGGGTCCGGCGGCCGCGGCAGGCGGGAACGGCGCAGGCGGGTCTGCAGCATCCCGACCGACGAGGGCGAGGAACTATGCGTTGTAATCAAGTGTTTGTATTCGTGATGGCGGCGGCCCTTCGGCACGACGAGGAGGATCTCACGATGCAGATACGTCTTAGCTCGATTCCCCGGCAGTGGCTCCACGCGGCCGCCGTGCTGATGGCGAGCGCCACCCCCGCGGCCGTCGCGCTCGCGTGGGGAGAGACGCACCCGCACGTGTTCGCGCCGGCGGTGGTCGCCGCGGCGCACGCCGTTCCCGTGCCCACCGTGCGCGCGGACGACCTCGTCCCCACGCTCGCGCGCCGGCCGCTGGAGGGCGCGATGGCGGCCGTGCAGGCGGAGGTGAGCCGCGGCGCGTTTCCCGGCGCGGCGCTGGCGCTGGGGCGCGGCAGCCGCGCGGAATTGGTGAAGGGCATCGGCGGAACGACCGGCGCCGGCGACCACGTGGACGCCGAGCGCACCGTGTACGACCTCGCCTCGCTCACCAAGGTGGTCGCCACCACGACGGCGGCGATGCTGCTGTACGAGGACGGCCTCCTGGAGCTGGATGCGCCCGTCTCGCGCTACCTCCCGGAGTTCTCGGGTGGCGGCAAGGATGCGGTCACGGTGCGCCACCTGCTGACCCACACCGCCGGCCTCCCCGCGGGCGCCACTCCGCGCGGCGCCTCGCCCGATGCGCGTCTGGCATCGCTGATCCGCACGCCGCTGGAGCGGTCGCCCGGGGAGAAGGTGGAGTACTCGGACGTGGGGTTCGTGGTGCTCTTCGCGGCGCTGGAGCGCGCGGCGGGCGAGCCCATCCCCGCCCTGCTGGAGCGTCGGGTGTGGGAGCCGCTGGGGATGGCGTCCACGGGCTACGCGCCCGGCGAGGACTGCGAGCGCTGCGCCCCCACCTACCGGAGCTCGGAGGGGAGGCCAGTCGCCGGCGTCGTGCACGATCCCATCGCCCGCGCGCTGGACGGCGTGGCGGGGAACGCGGGGCTCTTCAGCACCGCCGGCGACCTGTCGCGCTACGCGGCGATGCTGGCCAGCGGCGGCGAGCTGGACGGGGTGCGCGTGCTGGACGCGGCGACCATCGACACCTTTGCGGTGCGCCAGGAAGGGACGCGCGCGCTGGGGTGGGAGACGCCGTCCGCAAACGGCACCGGGCCGGTGGGGCGCTCCATGAGCGACCGCGCGTTCGGGCACACCGGCTTCACGGGGACGTCGCTCTGGGTGGATCCGGAGCACGGGACCTGGGCTGTGCTGCTGACCAACCGCGTGTACAACACCGAGGCGCCCAATCGCATGCAGAAGCTGCGGCGCACGGTGCATGCGCTGGTGACGGAGGCGGCGGAGTAGGGGGCGGGCGGGCCCCCTCCCCCGCTCGTTCCTCGCGGCCCCTCCCCCAAAACTGCCTGGGG
>DASVTZ010000226.1 GCA_036387335.1 Longimicrobium sp. | reverse complement strand
GCGGCGGTGAGATCCCAGTCGATCCAGGAGATCTCGTTGTCCTGGCAGTACGCGTTGTTGTTGCCGCGCTGCGTGCGCCCCATCTCGTCGCCTCCGCAAATCATGGGCACCCCCTGTGACAGGAGCATGGTCGCCATGAAGTTGCGCTTCTGCCGCTCGCGGGCGCGCACGATGTCCGGCCGGTCGGTGGGGCCCTCGACGCCGAAGTTGAACGAGCGGTTGTCGTCCGCGCCGTCGCGGTTCCCCTCGCCGTTCTCCTCGTTGTGCTTGTGGTTGTACGACACCAGGTCGTGCAGCGTGAAGCCGTCGTGCGCCGTGACGAAGTTGATGGAGGCGTGGGGGCGGCGCCCGTCGCTCTCGTACAGGTCGCTGCTGCCGGTGATGCGGTAGCCCAGCTCGCCCAGCGTGCCGGGCTCGCCGCGCCAGTACGCGCGCACCGTGTCGCGGTACTTGCCGTTCCACTCCGCCCAGAGCACGGGGAAGTTCCCCACCTGGTAGCCGCCCTCGCCCACGTCCCACGGCTCCGCGATCAGCTTCACCTGGCTGATGACGGGGTCCTGGTGGATCACGTCGAAGAAGCTCGAGAGCCGGTCGACCGCGTGGAGCTCGCGCGCCAGGGTGGACGCGAGGTCGAAGCGGAAGCCGTCGACGTGCATCTCCTGGATCCAGTAGCGCAGCGAGTCCATCACCATCTGCAGCGTCTGCGGGTGGCGCAGGTTGAGCGAGTTCCCCGTCCCCGTGTAGTCCATGTAGAAGCGGGGATTGTGCGGCACCAGCCGGTAGTACGTGGGGTTGTCGATCCCCTTGAACGACAGCGTCGGCCCCAGGTGGTGCCCCTCCGCCGTGTGGTTGTAGACGACGTCCAGGATCACCTCGATCCCTTCGGCGTGGAGGCACCGCACCATCTCCTTGAACTCCCGCACCTGCTCGCCGTAGTCGCGGGCGTGCGCGTACCGCCCGTCCGGCGCGAAGTAGTTGATGGAGTTGTAGCCCCAGTAGTTCGTGAGCCCCTTCTGCTTGAGAAAGAGGTCGTCCGCGAACTCGTGGATGGGGAGGAGCTCGATGGCGGTTACGCCCAGCGACTTGAGGTGCCGGATGATGGACGGATGCGCCACCCCCGGGTACTTGCCGCGCAGCTCCGGCGGCACGTCGGGGTGCAGGCGGGTGAGCCCCTTCACGTGCGCCTCGTAGATGACCGTCTGGTGCCAGGGGATGCGCGGCGGCTCGTCGCCCCGCCAGTCGAACGAGTCGTCCACCACCACGCCCTTGGGGATGGCGCGGTGGTCGGGCTGGTCGTCCAGCACCCAGTCCTCCCCCGGCTGCTCGAAGGGGTAGGCGAAGGGGTGCCCGTCCCAGCGGATCTCGCCGGCCAGCGCGCGGGCGTAGGGGTCGATCAGGAGCTTGAAGGGGTTGCAGCGCTGGCCGCGCGCCACGTCGTAGGGCCCGTTGACGCGGAAACCGTAAAAGGTGCCCGGCATCACCCCCGGCACGTAGCCGTGCCACACGAAGGCCGTGCGCTCGCGCAGCCGCACGGTGCGCGAGGGCTCCGGGTCGTCCGGGCGCTCGAAGAGGCAGAGCTCCACCTCGTACGCCAGCTCGCTGTACACGGCGAAGTTGGTCCCCTCGCCGTCCCAGCGCGCGCCGAGGGGGTAGGGCTTGCCGGGCCAGGCGGTCTCGGCGTCCTCCAGGAACCCGGGGACCTGCTGAAACGGGGTGTTGCGGCGGGGCGGCGCCGCGGGGGGCAACGAACTGGGCATCTGCGTGGGTCAGGGCGTGTGGCGGGGGCGTGCCCGCTTCTTGCGAGTGGCCGCCGCCCCGCCCCGTGGGCGGTTTAAGCGTTATCCACCCGTGTGACCATAGAGATCGTGCAGCCATCCGAACAAAGGGCCGCCCCGGACGGGGCGGCGAACGCGGGACGCATCCCGCGCGCCACCTACCGCATCCAGTTCAACCGCGGCTTCACCTTTCGTGACGCGGCGGAGATCGTGCCGTACCTGGCGGAGCTGGGCGTGAGCGACCTGTACGCCTCGCCGTACCTGCAGGCGCGGCCGGGGAGCATGCACGGCTACGACATCACCAACCACGAGGCGCTGAACCCCGAGATCGGCACCGAGGCGGACCACGCCCGGCTTTCGGCGCTGCTGCGTGAGCACGGACTGGGCCACCTGCTGGACATCGTCCCCAACCACATGGGGATCGCCGGGGCCAGCAATCCGTGGTGGATGAACGTGCTGGAGAACGGCCCTTCGTCGCCCTACGCGCGCTTCTTCGACATCGACTGGAACGCCCGCTCGCCGGACCTGCAGGGCAAGGTGCTCCTTCCCGTGCTGGGCGACCAGTACGGGTGCGTGTTGGAGGCGGGCGAGCTGAAGCTGGTGTACGACTCGGGGCAGTTCCGCGCGGAGTACTACGAGAACTGGTTCCCGGTCGCCCCCGGCTCCACCGCCGCCGTGCTGCGCGAGGCGCTGGACCACGTGCGCCTGAAAGAGGACAGCGAGGAGCGGATGGAGCTGGCGAGCATCGTCACCGCTCTGGAGAACCTGCCCCCGCGCGGCAGCACCGACGAAGCCAGCATCGAGGAGCGCAACCGCGAGCGCATCGTCACGCGCCGCCGCCTGCACGCGCTGTACACGGCGAGCGCGGAGGTTCGCGAGGCGCTGGACGGGGCGGTGAAGACCTTCAACGGCACCGTGGGCGACCCGCGCTCCTTCGACCGGCTGGACACCCTCCTCTCCGACCAGGCGTACCGGCTGGCCTTCTGGCGCGTGGCGGCTGAGGAGATCAACTACCGGCGCTTCTTCGACGTCAACGACCTCGCCGGCCTGCGCACCGAGGTGCCGCAGGTCTTTCAGGACACGCACCGCCTGATCCTGCGCCTGGTCCGCGAGGGGCGGGTGACGGGGCTGCGCATTGACCACCCGGACGGCCTCTTCCATCCGCGCGAGTACCTGCGCGAGCTGCAGCGCGAGACGGCGGGGATCGAGGCGAAGGAGCAGTTCTACGTCCTCGTCGAAAAGATCCTCACGGGCGACGAGACGCTGCCGGACGACTGGCCGGTGGCGGGGACGGTGGGGTACGAGTACATGAACCGGGTCAACGGCATCTTCGTGGACCCGGCGCAGGCGCAGCGGATGGACGACCTGTACCACCGCTTCGCGCGCAACCGGTGGAAGTTCCACGACCTGGTGTACGACAAGAAGAAGCTGATCCTGCGCTCGTCGCTCATCAGCGAGCTGACCGTGCTGGCGAGCATGCTGGACCGCCTCTCCACCGAGAACCGCTGCTACCGCGACTTCACGTGGGGCGCCCTGCGCGACGTCCTCCGCGAGATCATCGCGTGCTTCCCCGTGTACCGCACCTACGTGGACGCCCACGCCGGCGCCGTCTCCGACGACGACCGCCGGTACGTGGACCAGGCGATCCGCGCCGCCAAGCGCCGCAACCCGGACGTGAGCAGGTCACTCTTCGAGTTCCTGCACGACGTGCTGCTCCTGCGCTGGCCAGACTCGCTGAGCCCCGAGGCGCGGGAGGACCACGCGCGCTTCGTGATGAAGTTCCAGCAGCTCACCGGCCCCGTGATGGCCAAGGGGGTGGAGGACACCACCTTTTACCTGTACAACCGTCTGATCTCGCTGAACGAGGTGGGCGGCGAACCGGACCGCTTCGGCATCACCCCGGACGAGTTCCACGCCTTCAACCTGGAGCGGGCGGAGCGCTGGCCGGCCAGCATGAGCGCGTCGTCCACGCACGACACCAAGCGCAGCGAGGACGTGCGCGCCCGCATCAACATCCTTTCCGAGATCCCGGACCTCTGGGAGGAGCACGTCTTCCGCTGGGCCGAGATCAACCGCGCCCACAAGCTCTCCGACGGCGCCGACCACCTGGTGCCGGACGACAACGACGAGTACCTCCTCTACCAGACGCTGGTGGGCGCCTGGCCCTTCGGCGAGGTCAACGACCAGGTGCACCAGGACCTCGTCCGCCGGGTGCAGGCGTACATGGAGAAGGCCACGCGCGAGGCCAAGCTGAACACCAGCTGGATCAACCCCAATCAAGCCTACGACGAGGGCCTCAAGGAGTTCGTCGCCACCATCCTGCGCCGCGGCGACAACCCGTTCCTGGACGACTTCGTCCGCTTCCACCCGCCGGTCGCGCGGCTGGGGATGGTCAACTCGCTGGCCCAGACGCTGGTGAAGCTGACCTCGCCCGGCGTGCCGGACGTGTACCAGGGCCAGGAGATCTGGGACCTCTCGCTCGTGGATCCCGACAACCGCCGCCCGGTCGACTTCCCCCTGCGCCGCTCCCTTCTCGCCTCGCTCGAGTCATCGCTGGAGGAGCGCGAGCGCCGCGAGGTCGCCCGCTCGCTGGTGGACGGCTGGGAGGACGGCCGCATCAAGCTGTACCTGACCCAGACCGCGCTCCGTGTGCGCCAGGCCTACCCGGACCTCTTCGCGACCGGCGAGTACCTACCACTGATGACGGAAGGCGAGCGCGCCGACCACGCCGTCGCCTTCGCCCGCCGTGCGGAGGGCGCCGCCGTCATTACCGTCGTTCCGCGCCTGATCGCGACCCTCACCCGCGACCAGGACTTCGCCCTCCCGACCGCGAAGCTGTGGAAGGCCACGCGCATCGTCCTCCCGCCCGACTTGGCGGGCACCTACGTGGACCGCTTCACCGGCGTCGAGCTGCGCACCCGCGACCTGGGCGGCAGCGCGGTGCTGGACGCGGAGGCGGTGTTCGCGGAGTTTCCGGTGGGGCTGCTGGAGCGGGTGGGGTAGGGCCCTCACCCCCGCTCGTTCCTCGCTGCCCCCTCTCCCGATAACAGGAGAGGGCTCCGCCCTCGCCGTTATCGAGAGAGGGGGCGGACACGGCCCCCTCCCCCCGGCCCCCTCCCCCGCCTGCGGGGGCGCAGGGCGGGGGAGGGGGAGAACTGCCGGGTGCTTCGCACAGATCCCGTACGGGCGCGAGTCCTCGCGCCCGCCCTCCGCGCTCCTCGGCCCTCGCGTCCACACACGATCCCGGTAGGGGCAGACCCACGTGTCTGCCCTCCCTTTCCTACGACCGATCCCCGCCCATCGCACCTGGACCCCACGCCCCCTCTCCCGATGACAGGAGGGCGCAGCCCTCTCCTGTTATCGGGAGAGGGGGCAGTCGAGTGTAACGAGACGGGGGTGAGGGCCTACCACGGCACCCGCACCCCCACCCCATCCCCCATCACCACCACCGTCGCGCCGTCCGCGTGCGGATGCCTCCGGTGCAGGGCACGCAGGGCGGCCCGGCTCACCACAACGCTCGCCAGCGCGCCGCCGACGACGTCGCTCGTCCAGTGCTTGTCGTCGTAGATGCGCGACCAGCCGACCAGCGTCGCGCCGCCATAGGTCAGAACGGTCACCCAGGGCCGATCCACCTCCTCCGAGATGGAAGCCGCGAGGGAGAAGGCGACGACCGCGTGGCCGGAGGGGAACGACTGCCAGCGATTATCCGCGTTGAAGGGGCGAAAGTGGAGCGGGTCGTCCGTGGCGGAGGGGCGCTCGCGGCCGACGACGTACTTGAGCGTCCCGTTCACCGCGCCAGCCGCGAGGAGCGCACCGACGATGTGCGCAGTGGAGGAGGAGAGCTCCGGCTCGTCGGCCAGGCGGCCGCCCGCGTAGGCGCCGCCGAGGGCGATCAGGGCGTAGGCGGGGCGCCCGCCGTAGTTGAGGCCGCGCGTGGCCCAGTCCAGCCGCGTGCCGCCGCCGGCCGGGATGGCGCGGTCCACCGGGCGGTCCAGCAGCGCCGCACCGATCAGCACCGCACCGGCGATGAACGGCTCCGCGCGGCGCTGGGCGGCGGCCGGCGTTGGGGCGGCGGCGCAGAGGGCGAGGCAGACGAGGAGGAGGCGGCGCATGGTCGCGGGGCGGGGGAGAGGAGGGGGCGCGGCAAGGTAGAGGACCAAACGGGCGCGGGCAACGCGGCGTTTGCACGGTTGAACGCGGGCGGCCACATTGCACGAAACCGCGCCTCCAGCGCGCACGTACCCCGCCGGACGGCCGGGCCTTCCCCGGCACGGAAATCGCGCCCCGCGAGCGGGCGTCACAACCGGAAAAGGGCATCATCATGCACGAGGGCCTTCGACAGCGTCTGGTCCGCCAGATCGAGGCGCTACCCGACGAGCAGGTCTACCAGGTGCTCGACTACATCGAGTTCCTGGCGTCCAAGTACAACCGCGCCCCGCAACGCGAGCCCAACTCCGTCCAGCGCTTCACCGAGCGGCTGGAGGACCGGATGCGGCTGCAGGGGCTGGCGTACGGCACCATCAAGGGCGCGCTGGGGATCATGGGCACCGCGGGGAAGGTGGTGTCCGGGATCTCGGATGCCAGCCGCACCGTGATCCGCGAAGTGGAACAGGTCGTGCTTGGGCCGGAGACGCCGCGCGACGCCGGGCAGAATGGGGCCGCGCAGCCGCAGATCCCGCCGCGCACCGACCGCGGCGAGGACGGAACGAAGGCGGGGTGAGGGCTCGCCCCGGCGAACTCCATCAACCACGAGAGACATGGCCGACCGCAACGACAGCTCGCGCCGCCGCTTCAGCAGCGACGACGACATGGAATCCGCGGGCGATGCGCCGCGCCGCCGCAGCGTGCTGGACGACGACGACGACCTGGTGGGCCCGCGCACCGTCGCCCCGCGCCCGCGCCGCGGAGGGAAGGGCGGGGGAGCCCCCGATCGCGGCGAGATGATGATGTCGCTGCTGCGCGACCTCCCCAACTTCGGGCGTCTGGTGGTGCGGCTGGCGCGCGACCCCCGCGTCTCCATGCTGGACAAGGGGCTGGTGGTGGCCGCCCTCGCCTACGCCGCCGTCCCCGCGGACGCCATCCCGGACGTCATCCCCTTCCTGGGCGAGCTGGACGACGTGGTGGTGGTGGGCGTCGCGCTGGCGCGGCTGGTGAACAACGCCGGCATCGAGCTCATGCTGGAGCACTGGGAGGGCGACCAGGGCACGCTGGAGGCCGCGCTCGACGTGGTGGAGCGCAGCAGCAACCTCCTTCCCGCGCCGCTCAAGGGAATCCTCCTCGGCAGCCACTAAGGCGCATTCGGGATGGACGGAAGGGGGCCGCGGGGCGTTGACAGCCCGGCGGCCCTCTCCGTATCTTTCACTATGGAACACCTGAACCGCGCGCAACCGAACCGACTGCCCGCCGTCCCCTCCGCACCGCGGAGACGGGACCGGCGGG
>DASVTZ010000225.1 GCA_036387335.1 Longimicrobium sp. | reverse complement strand
CCCTCCCCCGCTCGTTCCTCGCGGCCCCTCCCCCAAACTGCGGGGGAGGGGCTTGCGCGTGCATCGGGCACCGCCGCCCGACGTACTCGCATATGCCCTGCGCCACATGATCCTCCGCGCCGTGCACGCCCTGTCGTAGGGGCCGCCCCACGTGGCCGCCCGTGCCCCGCGCCGCACCGTCGCCCGCGTTGCGCACCCAAACCGGTGCGTGCGCATCTACCCGCACAGACCTGGTAGGGGCGCGATTCATCGCGCCCGTGCCCCGCGCCGCGCCGCGGCCCGCCGTTAACGCGGATGCCCTGTGCGCTACACCGTCCTCCGCATGTGAACGTCGATGTCGTAGGGGCGGCCCTATGTGGCCGCCCGTGTCCCGCGCCGCTCCGTCGCCCGCGCCGCGCACCATCTTGGTAGGGGCGGACCTGCGTGTCCGCCCACCCTCTCCCGCGCCCCGGCATCCGCGTCGCGCGCCTGCGTGTGCGTGCGCGCAGGCGAACCTCGTGTGGTCCTCCGGCGAATTATGCGCTCCGGGACCGCGGGTTTCGACGTTGCGTCGGGCACGGGCAGACACGTGGGTCTGCCCCTACGGGATCGGTGCCGTCGGCAGGGGGGGGCACGGTGCGGGGAAAGGACGGCGTGATGGATCACGCCCCTACGACGCTGTGTCGGGCCCGCGCAGGCACGCACGTCGGCCCGTACGGGATGGGTGGAAGGCAGGGGGCACGGTGCGGAAAAGGACGGGCGTGACGAATCACGCCCCTACGACGCCGCGGCGGGCACGGGCAGATCCCGTACGGGATCGGTGCCGACGGCGGGGGGCACGGTGCGGGAGGGGACGGGCGTGATGAATCATCCTGGATCACGCGCCAGTGAACCGTGCGCGGGTCGCGGGTTGACAGGAGCTGGGGTCTGCCCTAAGTTTTTCAGTCTGTCGCGCAACTTTTTGGTTCGCGGCGGCGGGGCCAGCGGCCTTCGCCAGTGTTTTTGCGTTTTCGTCTACCTTCGCATTCAAGTATGCCGACGATCAATCAGCTGGTCCGCAAGGGGCGCCAGACGCTCGTCAACAAGAGCAAGTCGCCCGCGATGCGGAACAACCCGCAGAAGCGCGGAGTCTGCACGCGCGTGTACACCACGACCCCGAAGAAGCCCAACTCGGCCCTCCGGAAGGTCGCGCGCGTCCGGCTGACGAACGGCTTCGAAGTGACGGCGTACATCCCGGGCGAGGGGCACAACCTGCAGGAGCACAGCATCGTGCTCATCCGCGGCGGCCGGGTGAAGGACCTGCCGGGCGTCCGCTACCACATCATCCGCGGCACGCTCGACGCCTCCGGCGTCAACGACCGCCGCCAGGGCCGTTCCAAGTACGGCGCCAAGAAGCCCAAGGCGGGCGCGGCGGCGGGGAAGGGCGCACCGGTCAAGGGTAAGGGAGGGAAGCGCTAATGAGCCGCAGAAACCGCGCTGTAAAGCGCCCGATCATCCCGGATCCGGTCTACGGGAGCGACTCGGTCACGAAGTTCGTCAACACGCTGATGCGCGACGGGAAGAAGTCCACCGCCGAGGGGATCTTCTACGACGCCATGAAGGTCGTGGAAGAGCGCTCCGGGCAGCCGGGGGAGACGGTCTTCAAGACCGCGCTCAACAACGCCAAGCCGGTCCTCGAGGTGAAGAGCCGCCGCGTGGGCGGCGCCACCTACCAGGTGCCGGTGGAGGTGCGTCCCGAGCGGCGCACCGCCCTCGCCATGCGCTGGCTGGTGGGCTATGCCCGCGCCCGCGGCGAGAAGACGATGGCCGACCGCCTTGCCGCCGAGCTTCTGGCCGCGTCCCGCAACGAGGGCGCGACCATCAAGAAGAAGGACGACACGCACCGCATGGCGGATGCGAACAAGGCGTTCGCGCATTACCGCTGGTAGCCAACCGCTGGTCAACCAAAACGGTGTCAGAACCCGCGGCGGCGCGGTGGGCGGAACGCTCCGCTCCCGCGCCCCGCGCTTCTGCGTAACTGGATAAAACGAACATGGCCCGCACCACGACGCTGGACAAATATCGCAACATCGGCATCATGGCCCACATCGATGCCGGCAAGACCACCACGACCGAGCGCATCCTGTACTACACGGGCCGCACGCACAAGATCGGCGAGGTGCACGAGGGTGCGGCCACCATGGACTGGATGGAGCAGGAGCAGGAGCGCGGCATCACCATCACGTCGGCGGCAACGACGTGCCAGTGGGAGCGCTTCGGCAACACGTACCGCATCAACATCATCGACACCCCGGGGCACGTGGACTTCACCGTTGAGGTGGAGCGCTCGCTCCGCGTGCTCGACGGCGCCGTCTGCGTGTTCGACGCGGTGGCCGGCGTGGAGCCGCAGTCGGAGACGGTGTGGCGCCAGGCGGACAAGTACGGCGTGCCGCGCATCTGCTTCGTCAACAAGATGGACCGCACCGGCGCCAACTTCGAGCGCTGCGTGGGGATGATCCGCGACCGGCTGGGCGCCAAGCCGTACCCGGTGCACCTTCCCATCGGCGACGGCGAGAACTTCGTGGGGATCATCGACGTGATCCGCCGCGTGGAGCTGCTGTACGACGACACCACAAAGGGGAAGGAGTGGCGTGAGGCCCCCGTGCGCGCCGAGATGCACGACGCAGTGGAGGAAGCCCGCTTCGCGCTGGTGGAAGGCGCGGTGGAGCACGACGAGGACCTGATGAGCCGCTACCTGGAAGGCGAGGAGATCAGCGAGACGGACCTGATCCGCGCCATCCGCAACGCCACCATCGCGGGCGCCATGACGCCGGTTCTCACCGGCTCGGCGTTCAAGAACAAGGGCGTGCAGCAGCTCCTGGACTGCGTGGTCGACTTCCTTCCCGCGCCGGTGGACATCCCGGCCATCAAGGGGACGGACCCGGAGAACGACGACGCGCCCATCGAGCGGCACGCTTCGGACGAGGAGCCGTTCTCGGCGCTGGCGTTCAAGATCGCGACGGACCCGTTCGTCGGTAAGCTGACCTTCTTCCGCGTGTACTCGGGCGTCATCGCGAGCGGCGCCCACGTGCTGAACAGCACCAAGGGGAAGCGCGAGCGCTTCGGCCGCATCCTGCAGATGCACGCCAACAAGCGCGAGGAGATCCCCGAGGTGCGCGCCGGCGACATCGCCGCCGCCATCGGGCTCAAGGACACCACCACGGGGAACACGCTGTGCGACCCGGAGCACGCGGTGGTGCTGGAGTCGATGACCTTCCCGACCCCGGTGATCTCGGTGGCCATCGAGCCGAAGACCAAGGTCGACCAGGACAAGATGGGCGAGGCGCTCCGCCGCCTGGCGGACGAGGACCCCACCTTCAAGGTGCACACGGACGTCGAGACCGGGCAGACCATCATCTCCGGGATGGGCGAGCTCCACCTGGAGATCCTGGTGGACCGCATGCTCCGCGAGTTCAAGGTGGAGGCCAACGTGGGCCGCCCGCAGGTGGCCTACCGCGAGACGATCCGCAAGCGGGTGGAGAAGGTCGAGGGCAAGTTCGTGCGCCAGACGGGTGGCTCGGGCCAGTACGGCCACGTGGTCATCAACATGATGCCGGCCGAGCCGGGCCAGGGCTTCGTCTTCGAAGACAAGATCGTGGGCGGCGTGATCCCCCGCGAGTTCATCAAGCCGAGCGAGCAGGGGCTGCGCGAGGCGATGGACACCGGCGTGCTCGCCGGCTACCCGATGGTGGACGTCAAGGTGGAGCTGGTGTTCGGCTCGTACCACGACGTGGACTCGTCGGAAATCGCCTTCAAGATCGCCGGCTCCATGGCGTTCAAGGAAGCGGCCCGCCGCGCCAGCCCGGTGCTCCTGGAGCCCGTGATGAGCGTGGAAGTCGTCACCCCGTCGGACTACATGGGCGACGTGATCGGCGACCTTTCGGCGCGCCGCGGCAAGATCCAGGGGATGGACCAGCGCGGCGAGGCGCAGGTGATCAACGCGATGGTGCCGCTCTCGGAGATGTTCGGCTACTCCACCAACCTGCGCTCCATGTCGCAGGGGCGCGCCGTGTACTCCATGCAGTTCTCGCAGTACGAGGAGGTCCCCAAGGCCCGCGCCGAGGAGATCGTCGCCAAGGTCCGCGGCTAACCATCCTCTCCAGTCTCGCGAAAAGGGCGGCCCTCCAACCGAGGGCCGCCCTTTTTAACTGCAGGGCTCACGCGGAGACGCGGAGGCGCAGAGAGAACCGCAACCGCATGAATTCTTGTTGTTCTTTCTCTGCGTCTCCGCGTCTCCGCGTGAGGCAAATAGGATGTCGGCCGCTCCCAGCGTAAACAGAAGGTACGCAACCCGCTGGCACTTGACGGTTTGGAGGTTTGAGGCTATTCTTCTCGTCTTGTCCCGCTCCGGAACGCGATTTACGCGGATGGAATGGCGGGATAAGGAAGCCGGCACCCGGACACCTTGCCGCAGCAAGTGACGCGGCGAGGTTTGCTGTTCTTAGGGGCCGAGCGGAAAAAAGGTTCGCGGCTGAGGCGGTTCGCCAGCTCCCACGAGGAGCGGAATCCAATCAGCCATCAAAAATTCATCAGGTACCAGGATTCAAACCAATGGCCAAGGCCAAGTTTGAGCGCAACAAGCCGCACGTCAACGTCGGCACCATCGGGCACGTCGACCACGGCAAGACCACGCTGACGGCCGCGATCACGCGCATCCAGGCGGCGCAGGGGCTGGCGGACTTCGTCGACTTCGCCAACATCGACAAGGCCCCCGAGGAGCGCGCCCGCGGCATCACGATCTCGACCGCGCACGTGGAGTACCAGACGCATGCGCGCCACTACGCGCACGTGGACTGCCCCGGCCACGCCGACTACGTGAAGAACATGATCACGGGTGCCGCCCAGATGGACGGCGCCATCCTGGTCGTGTCCGCCGCCGACGGTCCCATGCCGCAGACGCGCGAGCACATCCTGCTGGCCCGCCAGGTGAACGTGCCGTACATCGTCGTCTTCCTCAACAAGGTCGACATGGTGGACGACCCGGAGCTCCTGGAGCTGGTGGAGCTGGAGGTGCGCGAGCTTCTCTCCGAGTACGACTATCCGGGCGACGACACCCCGATCGTCAAGGGGAGCGGGCTGAAGGCGCTGGAGTCGGGCGATCCGAGCAGCGAGTGGGGCTCCAAGATCACCGAGCTGATGGACGCCATCGACACCTACATTCCGCAGCCGGAGCGCCAGGTGGACAAGCCGTTCCTGATGCCGGTGGAGGACGTGTTCTCCATCACCGGGCGCGGCACGGTGGCGACGGGGCGCATCGAGCGCGGGATCATCAAGGTGGGCGAGACGGTGGACCTGGTGGGGATGAACTCCGCCAAGTCGACCACGGTCACCGGGGTGGAGATGTTCCGCAAGCTGCTGGACGAGGGTCAGGCGGGCGACAACGTCGGTCTGCTGCTGCGCGGCGTGGCCAAGGACGACATCGAGCGCGGAATGGTGCTGGCGAAGCCCAAGACCATCACGCCGCACACGACGTTCAAGGCCGAGGTGTACGTGCTGACCAAGGAAGAGGGCGGGCGCCACACGCCGTTCTTCAACGGGTACCGGCCGCAGTTCTACTTCCGCACGACGGACGTGACCGGCTCGGCCGCGCTTCCCGAGGGCGTGGAGATGGTGATGCCGGGCGACAACGTGCAGATGGTGGTGGAGCTGATCACGCCGATCGCCATGGAGAAGGAGCTGCGCTTCGCCATCCGCGAGGGCGGCCGCACCGTGGGCGCCGGC